>NZ_QTUM01000119.1:0-797 GCF_003435615.1 Catenibacterium sp. AM22-6LB | reverse complement strand
AAATCTCTGTCTTCGATATATCCACAGTCACATCTGAAAATTCTATCTGAAAGCTGTAAATCTTTCTTGATACTTTTACAGCAATGACATGTCTTAGATGATGGGTACCATCTATCTACTATTCGAAGTTCAATTCCGTACTCCCTGCATTTAGCTAGAAGTTTTGTTTTAAATTCATAAAACTTCTGCGAAGCAACTGCCTTTGAAAGATGTCTGTTCTTCATCATTCCTGATACATTTAGATCTTCAATCGTTATATGAGATAGCTTGGTTTTCACTATCTCTGCGATTATCTTATTGATGTAATCAGTACGAATATTGTCAATTCTATGGTGAAGCTTCTGTATCTTAAGCTTTTGTTTCTGTATATTTCTTTTTTGAGTGGACTCTCCTTTCTTTAGATTTTCATACTTTCGAGAAAGACTTCTCTGTTCTCGAACAAGCTTTTTTTCAAGCTTCTTTAGTTTTGCAGATTTATTGATGTTCTTATAAATCTTTCCATTAGAAACAATCGCAAAGTCCTTTAATCCAAGGTCAATGCCAATTCCTTCACTGGAATTGTTAACTATCCTGTGATCTGGGATTTCTATAAGAACTGAAACATAGTATCTGTCAGCCTTTATTGAGGCATGACCGCTCTTAATTACGTATCCATCTTTTGTTGTGGGAATATATCCTTTCTCTTTGATGCGGACCCAGCCAAGTGACGGGATCTTGATTCTGTGTCTTTCGCAAAGACAATCTTTTGGATTATTCCTTACAAAATACATTTTCACATCAGATCTGCCTTTCTTCTT
>NZ_QTUM01000118.1:0-862 GCF_003435615.1 Catenibacterium sp. AM22-6LB | reverse complement strand
AAGAATCTGATAAAGAACCTCATAATACCCTTTAAGTGTCTCCTGATGATCAAAATAGGCTCCTACAACCTTACCGTCTGCATCATCAATCGCAACATGCAGATGCCACACTTCTCCTTCAATCCAATGGAATGAAGATGCATCCATCTGTATCATCTCACCAGCATACTTTGATCTCGGACGTCTTGGATGTGCATCCTGTTCATCAAGTATATTGATTGATTCCTTTATCTCATTCCTAACCTTTTCAGAAGCAGTGTCATTCATTCTTTCTTTAAGTTTTTTCTTCAATGCTTTCTTTGTTTTTCTTCTGGCCTTTGGAGAGAGCACATCCTCAGCTCTCATCCAGTTGTTGAGTGTAGTATCACTTATCTTTATACCGAAGTCACTTTCTACAATTTCACAGAAGTGAGTGAAGTTTGCATCAGAGAAATCATTAATATAAAGAGAGATTATCTTATTCTTTATATCTAAAGGAACTGTAGAAGCAGGCAGTCTTCCACGGTTGCCGTGCACGAAACCCTTCTTTCCCTGTTCCTTATATTTTATGATAAGTCTATTGATAGTTCTTACAGTACAGCCAAGTCTAGTAGCTGCTCTCTTCTTATTTCCATTTGTTTCTACAAGCTTCTTGATTATTTCATACTTATTCTGCTCATTCATTCTCAATTCAACCTTTCTCATAATAACCTCCCATGGAGGTTATAGTTTAACACGGCAAGTTGATAATGTCCCAATTGGGACATTATCAACTTGGATACATTGAGACATTATCACATTGGAATCAGAGGTTCTTAATGAACTCTGATTTTTGTGCGACAGGCAGTCGCTTATATGTCATGTCAACAGGGGCATGACATTT
>NZ_QTUM01000117.1:0-924 GCF_003435615.1 Catenibacterium sp. AM22-6LB | reverse complement strand
TTGTAGATATCATTGATGGAAGAACCAAGAAGGCATGGTCAAGTTATACTCAGATAATCGATAAAAAAGAACTCGCTAAAGTCAAATATATCTCTATCGATATGTATGAAACGTACAGATTTGTAAGGAATCAATACTTCCCTGGGTCAGTATTACTATGCGATTCGTTCCATGTCATAAAAAATATCAATAAAGTTCTAGATGATATCAGAATAAAATAGGTAAAAGATACCAAAAGTATAGTACTGAATATTATCTTCTCAAAAAGTTTCATTTCCTTTTATTGAAAAAATACAATGACATTCCATTCAACAAGGCTAGATACAACAAAAAGCTTAAAAGATATATAGACTATCATCAGTTACTTGAAATGATCCTAGGCATAGATAACGAACTAACAGAAGCATACAATCTAAAGGAACAGTATATTGCCTTTAATCATTATGCTACTTCTGAAAACTGCAGAGAATGGCTTTCAAGAATAATTCAAGAATATGCAGCATCAGGAATCACTGGCTTCATATCATTATCTGGAACTCTTATAAACTGGTTTGATGAAATATGTGCATCATTTGATTTAGTAGATGGTCGAAGAATATCTAACGGACCAGTAGAAGGAATCAATTCTAGAATAGATAAGATACTTTCAAATGCATGCGGATATCAAAACTTCGCAAGAATGAGAAACAGACTAATGTATTCTCTTAATAAATCCTCTAATCCTTCCTCTTACGCTATTGATGAAACAATCAAAAGAGAAGGAAAAAAGAGAGGATCTTATAAGAAAAAGAACTAATAAAACATTTAAACAGAAGTAATATGAGCACACTAAAGGGCAGTCATTTCTGACTGCCCTTTACAAGTGCAAACCCCCAAATATTTAAAGCGAGTTTTCTATTGACCCCCCTTAAAAATTAAAGGTTC
>NZ_QTUM01000116.1:0-948 GCF_003435615.1 Catenibacterium sp. AM22-6LB | reverse complement strand
TGATTATTCGCTCGTAATTGCACTAGCAGTCGCAGACCTATGCACCACCCCTGTCGCATTAAGTGCACCACCTAACTCTTACCAGAATAATAGCCAATCATGATAGTCATGATTGGCTAAATAATTCCCTTATTTTATTCTGAAATTATCAGTACCCATATCTATATCGATTCTATTATGTACTATTCTATCAAGCAGAGCTTCTGTCAATGTTGACTTATGCAGCTTATCATACCAGTCTTCAGTTGGATACTGACTACAGAAGATAGTTGAACACGTATCATGTCTTACTTCCATTAATTCTGAAATGAACTGCTTATCCTGATCACTCATTTCATACATCAACCATTCATCCAGTATCAAAAGTTCATACTTGGCATACTTCTGCACTGCCTGGGATAGGCTCTTTCCAGAGTTTCTCATGTTATCATATAGTTCAAGTAATCTAGGAAGTCTAACATAGAATGCCTTATGTCTTTGTTTAATAGCCTCATTAGCTATGGCACAGGCAAGCCATGTTTTACCTGTACCACAGGGACCATGTATAACCAGATTTGTATTCAGATTCATAAAGCTGCATGTAGCTAAAGAAGAAACAAGATCTTTAGTTATGAGTCGATTATCAGTGTAATGAACATCCCTTAGATCCGCTTCTAAATAGCGAAGCTTAGCTCTTTTCTTCAGTTTCTTTACTGCTTCGTTATATCTACACTGATATACCATATCTATAATCATCTTGATTTTCTCATCAAATGATAAAGTGATATAAGTAGTATTAGATTCAACTGTATTTACTGCATCAATGACATCAATAATGCCCATCTCAGATGCTTTTCTTATAGTTTCATTATCAATCATTTTGATCTGCCTCCATAGAATTCAGGCCCTCTTAAATGGCCTGTTGCTTTCTCTTCCTTTTTCATATTTTCCTGTAAATTCTGTCTATCT
>NZ_QTUM01000115.1:0-1278 GCF_003435615.1 Catenibacterium sp. AM22-6LB | reverse complement strand
AAACTTTTCCCCATTTTCATGAAGTTCCTTATTATGAGCAAGATAGAAGTTATAGATAAATCTGCAAGTACCTATTGTTTTACGAATCTTGATTTTCTGCTCCTCTGTCGGATTTATTTCCGTCTTGAAGCTCTTCAGCAATTTCCTCATCCCTTTCTATCTGTCTTTTATACTTGCGAAGTTCATACAGCCTGCAGGAGAACGCATGGAGTATTGAAACAATATCCTTTGTTTACTACCACTATGGTTGCATTAGACTTCTTACAGAACTCTTTTCAAACTAGTCATAACCCAATCTGATAAATCTATCTTTATTGGTTACTATTACAGTTTTTGAATACCCATAATCTACAGGTAACGATTTAAGAAAAATGTGGAGCAGAAATATCAATGATATACCCCTGTGATATTATCATTAATTCCTTTATTTTCATTAAAGAAAAGGAAAACACCTAACAGAAGCTTACAGCTCTGAAAAATAGTGTCTGAATGCAGCGAATGATGCTGTAACATCCGTAAAAATCACATAAAAAGCTACCAGATCATTTTATGAATTTGAAGAATTCAATACAGTTCTCAATACTACTGGAATAGACATTTCTGGGTTAACTGAAAGATAGAATCCTTCTTAGGCCTTAATACTTTATTTGACATGTGGTTATAGCTCAGCTCCATCCGGTTTCTAATCTAATTATAGAACAAATAGAAAATCCATGCACTAGGTTTAATCTCGAGAACGCCGTTTAATAGGTGTTTATGAAATTTAATTTTCACTAACATATGGTTTGCAGATATTCAAATTGCGGTTTTATTTTTTTCCATTACTTCATCCAATAAATCGTTACAGGGTTTCCATAACCTTCAATACACTGCTCTACAATAATTCCCTACACATTACAAAATCTTAAAAGTACAACTTGATTTAGCAAATACTGATCATAAGTGCAATAACGCCTATTAGTTATAATTCGGTTTGCCTATAAAGTTTCTTCTCTATCCCAACGTTATACAGATACGCCTAAAAGTTTAGAAAAATCCTTTGGTTTATAATTCGTGAAATTTGATGTGTTCATTTTAAAACTCTCCTTTGAGTAGATTTGATCACATTTAATCACAATAATCGATATATTTAGTTACTTATATTTTCCTCCTGAAGATATTAAGTTACAGTTCAATGATGTAGTAAGTAGTGTCAGTGAAGCAATTTATAAAGTATTGTGAACCTTTAATTTTTAAGGGGGG
Source organism: Catenibacterium sp. AM22-6LB (assembly GCF_003435615.1). NCBI lineage: Bacteria > Bacillati > Bacillota > Erysipelotrichia > Erysipelotrichales > Coprobacillaceae > Catenibacterium > Catenibacterium sp. AM22-6LB. Next base: position 36 of record NZ_QTUM01000115.1, on the reverse strand, counting down.
TCAATAGAAAACTCGCTTTAAATATTTGGGGGTTTG
>NZ_QTUM01000114.1:0-1344 GCF_003435615.1 Catenibacterium sp. AM22-6LB | reverse complement strand
TGAACCGCCCCTGTCAAGTAGACAGGTGAAAAAATTAAAAACATGTACCAATGCCTGCCACGTAGTGGCAGGCATATTTTTATGCATAATGTGCCGCCTTATATTTCTGTATTGCTTTGTTCTCAGGTATTGGATACTGAACTGGATTCTCATTGCACAATGCTTCACTTCTTACTTCATAAGGTGTTCTCACACCAAATCTTCTTTGATATCTTTCATGACTGTAATATCTTATCCATTCTATTATTGCCTCTTCTAATTCCTCTCTTGCTTCATATTTCTTGCCATAATGATATATCTCACATTTAAGTATTCCCCAGAATCCTTCCATTGGTCCATTGTCAATGCAGCAGTGAACTCTGGACATGCTCTGTTCCATGCCATTATCCTTAAGCATACGTACAAATATTGGACTCGTATACTGGTAGCCACCATCACTATGAAATAGCGGATGTGCTCCTGGATTAGCGTCTACAGCTGATCTGAATGTATTGAAGACAAGTTTATTATCATTATGGTCACTAATTGCATATCCTACTGGATATCTGTCATAAAGATCTAGTATCAGGCTTAGATATAGCTTATTTTCATTATTCTTTCCATATTTGAACTCAGTGACATCTGTTACCCATTTTTCATTAGGTCTTGATGCATTAAAGTCTCTTTTAAGATTATTCTTGGCTGTATTGTTGCTTTTTCTGACTGTACAGCTTCTTCTTTTTGGTCTTATGATTGACTTGATGCCAAGTATTTTCATCACCTTGTAGACCTGCTTGTCATTATAGTTCTTGTTTTCATCTCTGTTTATTCTATCTGTCATCATTCTGTAGCCAAGCGTATGATTGAATTTCTCATCATACTTTCTTATAAAGTCTGCCAGTTCCTCATTTTCAAGATCTCTTTCGCTCTTATTGCGTCTAAGCCATTTATAATAATTCGCCCTCTTTACACCTAATATCTCAAGCATAGCTGATAGGCTTACCTCTTTGTCTTCTTCCTTGATTTCCTTGATTGACTGATATTCATTCTCGAATCTGCTTGTTCTGCATATCCTCTCCTTTCTATCTCCTCCACTTTTTTTAACAGTCTTATCTCCAGATGAGCTCTCTCAAGCTCACGCTCCTTTTCTCTCAGCTGTTTCTTTAGAAGGCCAAGCTCATCTAGCTCCTCATCCTTTTTTCGGCGTCCACGTCTGTCTGATAAGCCTTCTTCACCTTTTTCTCTGTACTTTCTTACCCAGTTAAATACATTTGAATATGTCACATCAAACACTTTGCACGTTCCCGAATAATCAAGATTGTGTTCCATGCAGTACTTTACTATCTCTATTCTTTCTTCTTTTGT
>NZ_QTUM01000113.1:904-1444 GCF_003435615.1 Catenibacterium sp. AM22-6LB | reverse complement strand
GATAAAATAAAAAACTAGAATTATTACTTGAATAACTTCTAGTTCTATAATACGAAAGGGGCTGTAACGGGTAAATAACTTATTATAGTTTCATACAAAGCAAAATGCGGACCGTGACCCTCAAAAAAGTGAGACAATTCACCTATTGAGGAGTAATTTGAAAGACTCATGATGCATTCAAAGGGAGTACGAGCAGGAAGCTTTCGGCAACGAGTGAAGTTGGAAACAGGGTCATTCAGTAGCACTTCAGACTATCAAGAGCCACATCCATAGAGCGTCCAAGAATAGTCTTAACCTTTGTGGTGAGTAGAGAATGTTGTGTTTGCTTTGTTTCATAATAGTTTAACTACTAAAAAGGGCTAGAAATGAATATTCATTCATTTCTAGCTACACGATTTTTATCATTTGTCAACAGTTTGATAAAAAAATAAAAACCTCCTCAATTTCAAATTGAGGAGGTTCTTCGGCATTTAATTGCCTAATTTCTTCTACTATAGGATTGATTTATAATTGGTGGAGCCTAGGAGGATCGAACTCCTG
>NZ_QTUM01000113.1:0-894 GCF_003435615.1 Catenibacterium sp. AM22-6LB | reverse complement strand
GAGGATCGAACTCCTGACCTCCTGCGTGCAAAGCAGGCGCTCTCCCAGCTGAGCTAAGGCCCCAAAGAAATTTTAAATAAACATGGTGGGCCTGAATGGATTTGAACCATCGACCTCACCCTTATCAGGGGTGCGCTCTAACCAACTGAGCTACAGGCCCATGTTTAACAGTTTTAGAAATGGTGGGCCTGAATGGATTTGAACCATCGACCTCACCCTTATCAGGGGTGCGCTCTAACCAACTGAGCTACAGGCCCATTTCTTGACTGCTCACCTATAATACCATGTAGAAATACACTCGTCAACAAAAAAATACATAAAATTAAACAATAAATAAATAAAGTCCCATTTTTAAGGGACTTTATTCGACTTTATTCGTTCTTAATTTTCTTTTAAATGGGCAATATCGATATATGAAGGAATACCATTCTTATAAGTAATAGCAATTTCACCCTGGATTAATGGATATAAGTAATCATAAAGTTCTTGAGTGATATCATTACCTTCTTTAGTAATCCACTCTGCTGGAACTTTCTGTTCTAGGTTCGCAATATCCTGTACATTACTATAGATACATTCTGCAGTATATGGATCATTGCTAGTTCTCTTAACACCCATCATAACATTTGTATGATCAGCAAGTGCTGTTTCTACAGCCTTTTTACCAATAAAGAAAGATTCATCAATATCTACTTTAGAGGCAATATGCATTGCACATCTTTGTAGTACATTTAATTCGATACTTCTTACTTTACATCCAAAATGTTCTTTACAGATATTTTCTAATACCTTACCAGTACCAAAATGGATTGGATGACCAAATGCATCATACTGTTGTGAATCACCACTATCTAAGAAGTTTCCGTTTTCATCATGAATACCTTCACTTACTGC
>NZ_QTUM01000112.1:0-1506 GCF_003435615.1 Catenibacterium sp. AM22-6LB | reverse complement strand
GGCTTGCCCGGTGGTGTGAGAGGACGAAAATAATTTTAATTATTTTCTCCTACTCGATTCTATTTATGGTAATATAGTCGAAAAGGAGAAATGAAAATGAAGAAATTACTCATTTTATGCCTTACTTTAATACTTTTAGGATGTAGTACATCTTCAGTTAAAAAAAAGAGTGTAAAAGGTATTAAAGAGATACAATATACAGAATTAAAGAAACTCATGAAAGAAGATGTTTCTTTCATGCTCTATCTAGGTCGTCCTGATTGTGGAGACTGTCAGGCCTTTAAACCTATCCTTGAAGACTATCTTAATAAGCGTCCTGATGAAGGTGTTTATTACCTCAATATCAAAGCATATCGTGATGCATCACTCAAAAAAGATGCCACAAAAGAAGAAAAAGAGTTCTACAAGAATCTCTATAAAACATTTGATTTTAATTGGACACCCACATTAGAAGTCATCTCAAAGGGTTCTGTACAAAGTAAATATCAGTATCTTGATGAAGACTACTATGCGATTAAGGATCGTAGTCAACAAATCAAAAAGAAAAACGAATTCATTAAAGAATTCAAAGTATTTATGAATCATTATTTTAAGGAGTAATAACTATGAAATGTCCACATTGTCATAAAGATATCAGACCCACAGATCACTTCTGTCCACATTGCGGTTATGATTTAAGAAGAAATCCACCTAGAAGTACGACTATTCTAGGTCGCATGATGAAAGGTTATTTAGTCATCATGTTACTTACTATTGCGCTTCCTATGGCTATTGTATTCTATAGTCAGTTCTTTACAGGAAAGTCAATTACATCTAATTTCCAGCAGTCAAAACTTTATGAGTTAGGTGAATTAAAGAAATCAGAAGGAGAAGAAGTCTATCACTTTGATTCTTCTAGCGCATTTAAGAAGAAATTTTCTAATGCTGAAACATTCATCAAACCTGCTCAGTCTTATAAGAAATCATTAGAAAAACAGTATGGTAAGACATTTACTGCTACTTACGATTATTCTGTTTATTCCAACAATGATCTTTATACAACTATTATATGTAAGACATCTTTGAATGATGATACAACTCTTGTGATTAAACGTACTTATAATCGTTCAAAGACTGATTCTATTAAAACAATAATCACAAAAGATAATTGTAAAACATTCAAAGATCTTCTTCAGGAAGACAACAAAGAATTAATCACATCAGTGATTGACCAGCCTACATACAATAAGCTGATGAAAGCTTTCCACAATAAACAAGAAGAATTTGAGACAAATAAAAAATCCTTAGGCCATTATGGCTTAGGTGCTTATATCAATGATAGTAAAGTATCTCTTGTAGTTTACCCGGGAAATAAGTACCAATCACAATTTAAAGCACAAACAGAAGGAAACCATTCTCTTGCTCGTTAACGAGTATTCCTCAGGGAAGTATGCATAATGCATGCTTCCCTTTTTTGTATGCCGGGCATGGCATATATCTAGGTGGTGAAAGTCCACTGTGGGGGCG
>NZ_QTUM01000111.1:0-1564 GCF_003435615.1 Catenibacterium sp. AM22-6LB | reverse complement strand
GACAATAGCAAGCTGCCAGGTCCTTTTTTTATGCCTTCCGACAGGAGGGCTTTTTTATTAGTGTAAGTTTCTTGTAAGAATGATATGATAGATAAGAGTATAAAAGAGGAGATAATATGATTAAGATAGTAGAAGAAAAGGATGCAAAGTTTATAACTCATGCTGGATCATTTCATGCAGATGATGTTATGGCGACAGTCTTATTAGAAATATTATATGAAGATGTTTCACTTGCGAGAGTTGCAGAAATAGATGAAAAAGATACAGATGCTTTTGTCTATGATATTGGTTTAGGAAAGTATGATCATCACCAGGATGATAAAGTAAGAAGAGATAATGGAATTGCTTATTCTTCTGTAGGTCTTATTTGGCGTGACTATGGCATGCAGATCCTTGAAAAATTAGGAATTCAAGATTATATAGAAGATTATTTTTATGATATAGATGATCAGATCATCATGCCTATAGATGCATTGGATAATGGAGAAGGTGAACGCATTTCCATGACTATTTCATCTGTCATTTCTATTAGTAACCCTTTCTGGAATTCACCTATTAGTGGAGATGAAGCGTTTTTAAAATCAGTTGATTTTATGAGAACGGTTTTTCATGTATATATTGAATATTTAAAGGATGTTTATAATAATAATGAACTTGATTGGGATGATGGTTATGATTGGTTAGACCAGGTGATGAAGAAGATTGTCTTAGATAAAGCCAATGAAGCGAGTTGTTTCATCTTTAATGAAGAAGGTGATGCCATAGATATGTGGAAAGAATATGGTGAAGAAATCATAACTTATTACAATAAATCAAGTAAACATGCAGATTTAGGTGTATATGATGTGAATAAGATGTTTGTGCAGCCACTTTCTTTTGAACGTGAAGAAACAGATGAAGTCACTGCTTATCCAGTAGAACAGCTCGCTATCTTAATGGAACATTATCATAAAAATGGTGAACCATTACTTAAAGATATATTTGATACCTGCATTCATTCAGAAGTAAGTAGAATTCAAGGAATGGATTATGTTGAAGCACAAATTGACTTATCAGAACATCATATTATGATTCTAGAACAGTTTGTCCCATGGAAAGGCACGTTACTTAAATCAGAAAGCAATAAAGTGAATGATATCTATTTAACTGTGTTTCCATCTCAAAGAGGAGGATGGAACTTTCAAGGCGTTCCTCTATCGCCAGCAAGCTTTGATACACGTATCAAAGTACCTGAAGAGTGGTGTGGAAAACGTGATCAAGAATTAGTAGAACTTACTGGAGTAGAAGGTGCACGCTTTATCCATCCAGGAGGATTTATTGGTGGTGCTGAAAATTTTGAATCCATTATGGAACTAGCACAACGTATTGTAGAATATACTGAACAAAATAAAACACATTAAACTATTAAACAGGGCTGTCTTATGTGATAAGATAGTCTTTTTTTGATGAAAATAAACAATATGAGAGATTTTTAATATTTTTTATAAAAAAATCAAAAAATATTAAAAAAACACTTTACAAACGTGCGGATATTGGGTATTATAGACAGGCAGTCCGGGAGACG
>NZ_QTUM01000110.1:0-1580 GCF_003435615.1 Catenibacterium sp. AM22-6LB | reverse complement strand
TCATTTGTCTCTGTTGATCAAAGCACATTTGATAAACAGAACATAATTATAACTAAAGGAGATGTTCGTATAGAATTTCCTTCTGATACAGATATAGGAACTGTAACCAACTGATTATTCGCGCGTAATTGAACTGGTAGTCGCAGACCTATGCACCACTCCTGTCGCATTAAGTGCATCACCTGAATATTACGGAGTGGCAAGGCCACTCCATACGGTAAAATTAGTCCATACGTTACGCTAGAGAAGTCCAGTGAATCCGTTAAACAAGTCCATCATATTTAATATAAAGATTTGCATCTCGTGGTTATAAAATGGATTTGATAAGTAATAAATACTTATCAAATCTTGCAACTAGGAGGTGTTTTTATATGCGGGATGTTAAGAAGATTTTGGAAATGAGATTTCAAAATTTCAGTGAGTGAAAGATAGCTGAAGCACTTAAAGTATCAAGAGATACAGTAAGAAAAGTATCTAAAGCAGCTGATAAAAATAATATTTGTTGGTCTATGATCCCGAATCAGAATGAAATGGAAGTACAGAAACTATTGTTTAGAAAGGAGACTAAACTTAATCTAATCATTAAGCAACCTGATTATCAGTATATTCATAAAGAACTGTTAAGACCAGGGACAAACATTAAATTATTATGGGAAGAATATGCAGAAGATTGCAGAAACAGTAACTTCCCATTCTATCAGTACAGTTACTTTTGCAAAAAGTATCGTTATTATGTAAAGAAAAAAATCTTACAATGCATATCACACATAAACCAGGGGATAAATTAATGGTGGATTGGTTATGCAAAGATTCTCATAACCAATCTACTTCAGTACGAATACCTGGCTTATGCTGGATATGGTTGGTATAGTTGTGATTCTGAACAAGCTCTGTGTATCCTCTGCAGAACTTTGAATAGCTCACGGGATACTTCCCATCATTTATCTTGATACAGTATTCATTCCACAACAGCGTCAGAGTGACTCCAGGTTTAGATAATTCATTATGAATATATTCATAATCTATAGAGGCATAGATGTCTTCACTTTCATAAAGATTAGGGAAGAACAGCTTTCCTAATTTCGTATCTGAATAACACTCTAATTTTGCAGTATCAAATTCTAATTTCTCCTTTCTTCGTTTTACTTTCGATGAGGTGTGCTTGCTTATGTGATATTGTTTGGAAATGGTATTAAGAGAAATACCCTGATCCATTAGCTACAGGCACATTCTCAGATTGAATTTTACGGCCATAATTTTAAGGCTCCTTTCATAATATTAGAGACATTGTCTCCAATATCATGATAGTACAAAAAGACCACCCTTGAGGTGGTGCAGTTGGTGATATAGGTGGTGCACTTTATGCGATTAGCGGTGCTGTTCCTTGCGAATAATCAACCGACATCATAGATGCACTATTATGTTAGGTGACATCTCTAGGGATAACCACATTTATATAGTTGTAGGCTATGCAGATATGCGGAAACAGAGTTTGGAATAAAGGACTATTAATCGAAAATGTAATGTGGACCCCGTGTCAAGGACATTAAATAAAAAGGCGCTTAAAAATGATTAGAAAT
>NZ_QTUM01000011.1:0-44863 GCF_003435615.1 Catenibacterium sp. AM22-6LB | reverse complement strand
AGATAAAATAAAAAACTAGAATTATTACTTGAATAACTTCTAGTTCTATAATACGAAAGCTGTAATTGAAAATATGTTAGTATCATAATCAAACTTCAAAATAGACCTTTTCAAGGTGCTTAAAAGTTCAGTTTTACCTTTGGCTGTAATAGTGTAAATAGTTTTATCTGGCATATTACCCTCTTTCTCGATTGTTCCGGAAATAAAATCTCTTTTTTCTAATGTTTTGATTGTCGCATAAACAGTAGAATCAGCTATATTGAACCACCACTTTACATTCATATAATTTAATTCTTTTATAATTTCATAGGCATTAACTGGTTTCTGATTAATCAAACCGAGAAGCATTGTTGCAGTTTTTGATAACATTATTTTCACTCTCCTTGATTATTTGATTTATTTATGATACTCTATATATAGAGCAGTCTATATAAACACTACTTCTAATTCAGATTATAACACATGCTAAAATTAAAAGAAAGGAGAAATTGTCAGTAAGTAGTTTCTTTTGCATAACCTTTTGCATAATAGAAACAAATAAAATTTTAGAAGAAAGTAAAAAGAGAGGTTAATATGACAGACTATAAAAATTTATCAAAATCTGCTTTTAATGTTCAAGCAAACACATATGATGTAGATAAAAACGGGAAACACGCAAGAGGGCAATATAAATATGTTCTAAATGAATTACAGCAGTTAGATTTTCAAAAAATCTTAGATGTTGGATGTGGTACAGGGGAAATATTAAAAAGCATTACAGAAAGATATTCTTTTGCGCAACTTTATGGACTTGATATTTCGGAAGAAATGTTAAAACAAGCAAATGATAAATTAAAAGGAACTGCTACATTGATACTTGGAGATGCGGAAAATATAACCCTTGAAACGAATAGTTTTGATTTGCTTTTATGTACAGATTCTTTTCATCATTATCCAAATCCTCAGCAGGCAATCAGTGAGTTTTATAGAGTTCTAAAGCATGGAAAATTTTTGTTGATAGCGGACTACTGGAAACCTTTTCCCATTCGACAAATAATGAATCTTTTTATTTCTTACAGTAATGAGGGAGATGTAAAGATATATTCTAAAAAAGAAATTATAGAATTTTTAAAGCGAGGTGGATTTCAAGAAATCACTTACAAAAAAATTCAAAACTCTGGTTATTTGGTTATAGCAAAGAAAGCATGAATAATTATGTTTTTTTCAAAGGCACGTGATATTATGGGAAAATAATAGTTATTTCACTTTCAGAAAATGAAGAACAAATTCTTACTCAAACAGTCAGATGGTTGTCGGATAAATTTAATTGCTCTGCGGTTGTTCTCGAACCACAACAACAAGAATTTTCCATTGACCCTTGACCGCTATGCCGGATATATTGCCCATATGGAGACGAATAATATTGATTCACACAGAAACAGCTATCAAGTTAATTTTTTATTCCCATAAATGCAAAATAATCAAAAGTTTTGGGATTACAATCCAAAACTTTTTCTTTTGCAAAAGAGGAAAAATATAGTGAATCCCGAAGTTATACAGTATGTCATGTGTTATTCAGATGCACAGATCACAATGAATGTCTACAATCATATTGCAGAAAAGTCTTATGTGGAGAATGAAATGTCTAAAATGAACTTGCAAGAAACCGTGCCTGCTGCAGTATAAAACATAGGTCGCTATCGTAAAAATGTGATCAAATCAAGAAAACGAAATAATTAGCACACACCTCTTGTTATTGTGACGTTGGTTTTGTCTAGTTTCATATAGTCCCGTAACGCCCTATTTACAAGGACTTCACGGATTTTGAAAATTTGTAGCTGTTCATCAAAAATCGTCATTTTTCAGAAATTTGGGGTCAAAATTGGCGTCAGATAGCACACCAGAGAGAAAAATTAAATATTTTATAGACTATGGAACGTACACTTTTGGCGTTCCTTTTCTATTTCCAGTCGTTCAGAAATGGACGGCTTTTTTCATACCCAAAATCGAAAGGAGAAAGAGAAAATATGAATAAGCTAGTAAAGCGATTGCTGACAGGAACACTTGCTTTTGCAACCATTCTCACGGCATTACCAGTGACGGCGGTTCATGCTTCCGGCAATCAATATTGGACAGAATCATCAGAACGTGTCGGCTACATTGAACACGTTATGAATGATGGTTCTATCAAATCTACATTCAATGAGGGACACATGAAAGTTGAGGGCGAAACTGCCTACTGCGTGGACATCAATACCAGTTTCAAGAATGGATATAAAACACGTTCTGACGCAAGCTCCCGTATGAGTAGCGATCAGATTGCGGACGTTGCTCTATCCTTAGAGTACGTCAAGCAATATACCGCTTCTCATACGAACTTGAATTACAAACAGGGATACTTGCTGGAACAGTGTGTTGTCTGGCAGAGGTTGAGTGAACAGCTCGGCTGGCAGTGCGATAACGTCAGAGCTTCCTATAATGAAATCTCACAGGCAGTACAGAATGAAGTTTACGCTGGTGCGAAAGCATTTGTGAAAGCAAATAAGGGACGCTATGAATGTGGCGGTTACATTTATACTGGCGAAGGACAGGACATCGGTCAGTTCTGGGCGAAGTTAAATGTAGGAAATGCAAAGGTCAAAAAAACTTCTTCCAATCCAACGGTCACAGATGGCAATGCCAACTATTCCTTTGAGGGTGCGACATTTGGTGTCTATTCTGATAAGGGCTGTAACAGCCAGCTTGCCACACTTACTGCCGATGGAAACGGCGATACCAAAGAAGTTGAGGTAAAAGCCGGAACAGTTTACATCAAAGAACTTTCCGCACCAAAAGGTTACAAGCTGGATTCTACTGTCCATGCCTTAAATGTGGAAGTTGGAAAAACAGCGACATTAACTGTTGCTGACACTCCAAAGGTCACAGAGACTTTGATTGATTTATTCAAAATTGACATGGAAACAGGAAAATCTACTCCACAGGGAACTGCTTCTTTAGAGGGTGCAGAGTTCACATGGAGCTATTATGACGGATACTACAATGCAGATAATCTACCTGCAAAAGCTACCCGTACATGGACAACCAAAACCGTTGCCGAAAAAGACAGTGACGGAACTATCCATTATGTATCTAGACTTGCCGACAGCTACAAAGTATCCGGCGACAGCTTCTATACACAGGACGGTAAAAATGTATTGCCACTTGGTACACTCACTGTCACAGAAACAAAAGCACCAAACGGCTACTTATTAGATGGTGCATATATGCAGGCTGACGGAAGTTCCGAACAGATTAAGGGAACGTACCTTACACAGATTTCCGAAGATGGCGAACTTGCCGTACTTTCTGGAAGCAACCAGTATTCCGTATCTGACAAGGTTATCCGTGGCGGTGTAAAAATCCAGAAACGTGACCTTGAAACAAAGGATACCAAAGCACAGGGAAGTGCGACCTTACAGTACACAGAGTTTAACATCATTTCCTTAAATGATAATCCTGTACTGGTTGAGGGGAAATTATATAACAAGAATGAAACCGTAAAGAAAATTCAGACAGGCATTGACGGAATTGCTTCTACTTCTGCTGATTTACTCCCTTACGGAAATTACAGATTAGAAGAAAGCAAAGCACCAGAGGGCTATTTGACAGACGGTGCAAAAGCAATCGACTTTTCTATCACAAAAGATGGAAAAATCGTGGACTTGACCGATAAATCCCACTCTGTCTACAACCAGATTAAGCGTGGCGATATTGAGGGTGTAAAAATCGGTGCAGGTACACACAAACGTCTTGCAGGTGTTCCGTTTAGAATTATAAGCAAGACAACGGGAGAATCCCATATTGTAGTTACTGACAAAAACGGTCAGTTCTCCACTGCTTCAAGCTGGGCTTCCCACAAGGTCAATACCAATGCCGGAAAATCCAGTGAGGACGGTGTATGGTTTGGAACTTCTGAACCAGACGACAGCAAAGGTGCATTACTTTATGATACTTATGTGATTGAGGAATTAAAGTGTGATTCCAACGCCGGATTTAAGTTGATTCCAGCTTTTGAGATAGTCGTATCCAGAAATAAAGTGACCATTGATTTAGGTACGCTTACCGATGAATACGAAAAAGAAATCACAATCCATACCACAGCTACCGACAAGAAAACAGGCGAAAAGATGATTGTTGCCGGAAAAGACATCAAGATCGTGGACGAAGTCACACTTGATGGATTGGAAACAGGCAGAAAATATAAACTTTCCGGCTGGCAGATGGTAAAGGAAGAAAACGCCGAACTTCTGATTGACGGGAAACGTGTAGACAGTGATTACACTTTCACTGCTGACAGCGAAAAAATGACTGTTGAGATTACTTACAGTTTTGATGGTTCAGCTCTTGGCGGTCAGAACCTTGTTACCTTTGAGGAATTGTACGATATGAGCAATCCAAAAGAGCCTGTCAAGGTTGCCGAACATAAAGACATCAACGATGATGGACAGACTGTTCTTATCACAGAACGTATCATCAAAATCCATACGACCGCTACGGACAAGAACGGCAAGAAAGAAATCGAAGCCGGAAAAGATGTAACGATTGTGGATAAAGTCACATTAGATGGGCTGGAAGTTGGAACAAAATATAAACTTTCCGGCTGGCAGATGTTAAAGGAAGAAAGCGCCGAACTTCTGATTGATGGAAAGAAAGTATCCAATGATTATGAGTTTACAGCCGACAATGAAAAAATGACGGTTGAGATTGCATTTACCTTTGATGGTTCTTCTCTTGGTGGAAAGAGCCTTGTTACATTTGAGGAATTATACGATATGACTAATCCAGACGAACCAAAGAAAGTGACAGAACATAAGGACATCACAGACGATGGACAGACTGTGACAATCAAGGAAGTGCCGGAAGTCCCAGACACACCAAAGGATACTGACACGCCGGATACACCATCTACGGTTAAGACAAGTGACAGCCCAAAAACAGGCGACAATACCAATATCTATGCTTACCTTGCCATGCTCGGTCTTTCCTGCGTAGGGCTTGGCGGTATGCTTTACTTCAAACGCCGTAGAAAGAAATCATAAGGTGGTAATGTAGCGGTTGGTAGAGTGTTCAAGGTCGCCACCCTTTTTGCAACTTCACGCTCCCGTGAAGCTCTGATTTACGGGAGCGTGAAGTCCACTAGGGGCGTGGGGAGTGTAGCTCCCCACAAAGTACAGCAGGAAAGAAAATAAAACAGAAAGAAAAGAGGTCAATCATTTATGGAATTAAGATTTGTCGTACCAAACATGGAAAAGACATTCGGGAACTTGGAGTTTGCCGGAGAAAATACTACGGAACAACAGAGAATCAACGGGCGTATGGCTGTTATTACCAGAAGCTACAACCTGTATTCCGATGTGCAGAGAGCCGATGATGTAGTTGTGACACTTCCTGCCAAAGCTGGCGAAAAGCATTTCTCGCCAGAGCAGAAAGTAAAACTTATCAACCCACGAATCACTACTGATGGCTATAAAATCGGAGAACGTGGATTTGTCAATTACATCTTACTTGCAGACGATATGTTACCAGCAGAAAATAAATGAGGGGGTATTCAGATTATGAGATTAGCAAATGGAATTGTCATTGATAAAGAAAAGACTTTCGGAGTGTTGAAGTTCTCCGCATTACGCCGTGAAGTTCATGTGCAGAATGAAGATGGGACGGTCAGTGAAGAAATCAAGGAACGTACTTACGATTTAAAATGCAATACACAGGGACGCATGATACAGGTATCCGTTCCGGCGACTGTTCCATTAAAGGACTATGACTACAATGCCGAAGTGGAACTTATCAACCCTGTTGCGGATACGGTAGCCAATGCAAATTACCGTGGTGCAGATGTGGACTGGTATGTAAAAGCAGACGATATTGTTTTGAAGAACAAAGGCACTCATGCCGGAAATCCACAGAACAATGTTTCACAGCAACCGCCGAAGAAATAAGTTTGTAACTAATGGATTTTCATTGTATTGTTCAAATGGGGTTGATATAATATAAAAAAATCAAATCGGAATTTGAGGTGATGAAACTATGGCTGAAATACAAATTGCATGGTTAGAATTGATGACAGTTGGAGGTCTTGGTGTAATATTAGTTCTACTAGGAGTTACTTTCAATATCATTGTAAAAAGACAGAATAAATTGTGTACAAAAAAGACAGACGGTATTGTTAAACAATATGGGTTTCCTGGAAATGGAAGAGTGTACCCAATCGTTGAGTACTTTGTGAATGGAACTTGTTATAAAGCAAAGAAAAAATTTTGAGGAATTATAACAACGCAACTATCAGGAGTACCTGTACCGATGAAATCAGAAGTCTATGAAGATGAAAAAGGATGGCTACATGTAAAAACTGGAGCTATTGCAAATTTACGTCAATTTGCGGAGCAGTTGTGGCCTATCAACAGTAAGATGACAGTTTATTATAATCCAAACAATCCTAAAAAGTGTTATGTTGATAGACCAATTTCAAAAAGTTTTACTTCCATGATGTTTATCATAATGGGGACAGTAACAATACTCTCGAGTGTACTGGTATTCTTTTTGATGCAGTTATAAATTGCAAAAGATAATTGCTAATCAGACAACTTCAAGTTTTATAAGTTAGCTTATATGTTCCAAACAATTAAACCAACATTTAAGGAGATGGGAAAATGAATTTTACCGATGAAAAAGATTACATCATGCGAATGATAAAAGAAATGGTGAGAGTATTATTTTCATTAGCCTTTGGGAAAAAGTATGTTTCTGTTGAACTTGAAAAAGAAAACAAGTATGAAGTATCGGGAAAAAATTTGAAAATTTTTCTTAATATGATTGATTTAGGACAGATTAACGAAGCAGAGAACATACTTTTAGATAGCATTGACTATACAAACAAAAACGAAGTAATGGCAGTGGCTCTTTTTTATCAGTACCTTAGTGAAAAAGATAATCAGTTTTTGGAAAACAACAATTATACAAAAGAAGAAGTGCTTTCTGGTTTCAAACAATTACTTATGAAATCGGGATATAGCGATTTGCTTTATTTGCTCAAATATGATGAGTAACACAGAATTAAAAAATCAGCCTTTATAATTTTATATTTATATTCACAAAGCAGTTAGTCTACATGATTAACTGCTTTTCTTACGTCCAAAGAAAGGAGTTTATATGAAAGTATGGAAAAACTCTAAAGGTAACAGGATTCGTGCCAGTGACAAATCACTGGTCTATCATTTCTGTATCGGCTGGTTGTTGCTCCTGTTCGTTGCGGTATTCCTGCTACTGAACCTGCGACAGCTCCTTGTTACCAACTGGAAAGATTTTAACCTGCTCCATGCCGGAATCACATGGACTGCCTACAATTCCATTACGGTTCTGATAGCGACTGGTGTTTGTGCATTGGTCGTTTTTCTCTACTACCGTTACGGATATGACCGTATCAAGCGGTTGTTACACCGACAAAAGCTGGCTCGTATGGTGCTGGAAAATAAATGGTATGAAGCGGAAAACACCAAAGACAGCGGTTTTTTCACTGACCTGCAAAGCAGATCAAGAGAAAAAATCGTGTGGTTTCCGAAAGTCTATTATCAGATGGACAATGGATTGTTGCATATTTTGTGTGAAATCACAATGGGAAAATATCAAGAACAGCTCCTGTCCTTAGAGGATAAGCTGGAATCGGGGCTGTACTGTGAACTTACTGACAAAACACTGCATGACGGATACATCGAATACACCCTGCTCTATGATATGATAGCGAACCGTATTTCGATTGATGAAGTGATTGCCGAAAATGGTGGTCTGCGGTTAATGAAAAATTTGGTGTGGGAATATGATTCACTTCCCCATGCCCTTATTTGCGGTGGTACAGGTGGTGGAAAGACATATTTTCTATTGACCATCATTGAAGCCCTGCTTAGAACCAATGCGGATTTATACATTCTTGACCCGAAGAACGCTGACCTTGCAGACTTGGGAACGGTCATGGGAAATGTCTACCACACGAAAGACGATATGATTGACTGCGTCAATGCCTTTTATGAGAGCATGGTCACACGCTCGGAAGAAATGAAACTGCACCCGAACTACCGTACAGGGGAAAACTATGCCTATCTGGGGCTTGCTCCACAGTTCCTTATCTTTGATGAATATGTGGCGTTCTTGGAAATGCTCACGACAAAGGAAAGCACTGCCCTGTTAAGCCAGTTAAAGAAAATCGTCATGCTTGGCAGACAGGCTGGATACTTTCTGATTGTAGCTTGCCAGCGTCCAGACGCAAAGTATTTCGGGGACGGTATCAGAGATAACTTTAACTTCCGTGTGGGGCTTGGTCGCATGAGTGAACTCGGCTACGGTATGCTCTTTGGAAGTGATGTGAAAAAGCAGTTTTTCCAGAAGCAAATCAAAGGGCGTGGATACTGTGATGTGGGAACAAGCGTCATATCGGAATTTTACACTCCCCTTGTACCCAAAGGCTATGATTTCTTGGGTACGATTGGGGAACTTGCAGAAAGGAGAACAGAAAAAAAGGCTCTGGAACAATCCGAAGCCTTACTTTAATTTCAAGATGTCATTAGGTGTGCAGTCCAGATATTCACACAACTTTGCTAAGATGGAGAAGTCGATTCTGGTTACTTTATTTTTGCAGTAGTTGTTGAGCTGTGTCCTTTGTAAATTACAGGCTTCACAGACTTTGTTTTTACTGATATTCTTTTCTTTGAGAAGATTTTCTAAATCCATGTATACTGTCATTTTTGTTTACCTCGTCTTTTAATCAAATTATAAATATAGCTGTATTGAAAAATAAGCTGTTTTGCTCTACACTTGTACTGTAATACAGGTGTACGGAGGAAATTAAAATGATAAGAAAACGGACAATAATTATAGTAATCACTATACTTCTGCTCTTGGCAGGAAGCCTGTCTTACCTGCAATGGGGACGGCAGATGGACGTATCTTCTTCGTCCGGCTCTGGCTCTGATAACCATTATGAGCTACGGGCGTCGGTCATACTCAACACTCTGGTCGTGACCGATCAACAGAAATGTGCGGAACAAATATTTGAAAAATGCAGGGACAATTCTTTTCACAGTGTCCGTTTCAGTTATGATATTCAGATTCCCCACGCACTTTCTGTTACGGTCTACAAGAACCAGAAAGACGCTGAATCCGGCAACTCGGCATTTCGCTTTTCCTATCAGCAGGAGAACCAGATAGACGGTTCATACAATATTGTGGACAATCCAGAAAAATTTACTCTGGAAATGGAATAATTGCACACATAAGGCAGGACGGACAGGTGGCGTGCGGAGCGAAAGCCACAGGTACGGACTAGCCTTGCTGGTGTGGCGGTAGCCACGCCAGCATATATTAAGCCCCTCGGTATCTAACAGAGGGGCACAAATCACAAGGAAACATACACAAAAGTTACCGATTCTTGGCTGAAATCAAGCGTTTGGTAGCTTTTTTTACTGCTGTGACATCGGATAAAAAATGTCACAGTTTTTTCGTAAAGGGGGTATCGCACTGAATGATACAGAGTGGATACAGGATTTTGCAGACAGGCGTTTGCAGTACGGTGTATCCCAGACGAAACTTGCGGTCATGGCTGGAATCAGCCGTGAACATTTAAGCCGTATCGAATCCGGCAAGGTGGCGGTCACAGAAGAAATGAAAGTAAAACTTTTGGAAGCTCTGGAAAAATTCAATCCAGAAGCACCGCTTACCATGCTGTTTGATTATGTGAGGATACGGTTTCCGACACTGGATATTGGACACATCATTAAGGACATCTTACAGCTCAATATCCAGTACATGATACATGAGGACTTCGGGCATTACAGCTACACGGAACACTACTACATTGGAGATATTTTCGTATATACTTCCCCCGATGAAGAAAAAGGTGTCCTGCTGGAACTGAAAGGAAAAGGCTGTCGCCAGTTTGAAAGTTATCTGCTGGCACAGGAACGGAGCTGGTATGACTTCCTTATGGACGCTCTGGTGGACGGCGGTGTGATGAAACGTCTTGACCTTGCCATCAATGACCATACGGGAATGTTAGATATTCCAGAACTGACCGAAAAATGCCGGAATGAGGAATGTGTATCGGTGTTCCGTTCCTTTAAGTCCTATGCTTCCGGCGAACTGGTCAAGCATGAGGAACAGGACAAGGCTGGTATGGGGTATACGCTTTATATCGGCTCATTGAAAAGTGAGGTGTACTTCTGTGTTTATGAAAAAAGCTATGAGCAGTACATCAAACTTGGGATTCCCATTGAGGAAGCACCGATAAAAAACAGATTTGAAATACGGTTAAAAAATGAACGTGCTTATTATGCTGTCCGTGACCTGCTGACTTACTATGACGCTGAACGGACGGCATTTTCTATTATCAACCGTTATGTACGCTTTGTGGATAAGGAAGCAGACAAGAAACGGAGCGACTGGAAATTATCTGTCCGCTGGGCGTGGTTCATCGGGGAAAACAGAGAGCCGTTAAAGCTCACGACCAAACCCGAACCCTACACACTGGACAGAACCCTACGCTGGATTCAACGGCAGGTTGACCCGACACTCAAAATGCTGGAAACAATCACAGCGAAAACAGGGATTGATTATCTGAAAGAAATCCGTAAATCCACGAAACTGACGGAAAAGCACTACAAGATAATCGAACAACAGACCACATCAACCGAAGATGTAATTTTAGAAAAGGAGAATTGAAAAATGCAACGATTATTATTTGACTTCCTGTTCTTCTCTTTAGGTGGAACAGTTGGCGTGATTGCCATGTGTATTTTACAGGCTGGCAGACAGTCTGACCGAAAAATGATGGAACTGAAAGGAGAAAAGAAAGCATGAATTTTGGACAGAACCTTTATAACTGGTTTTTAAGCAACGCACAGAGCCTTGTGCTGATGGCGATTGTTGTTATCGGAATCTACTTGGGATTCAAGCGTGAGTTTTCCAAACTTATCGGATTCTTGGTAGTTGCCTTAGTCGCCGTTGGTCTTGTATTCAATGCGTCCGGCGTAAAAGACGTATTGTTACAGTTATTTAATAAGATTATTGGAGCGTAAAATTAAGAATTCCACATTTTGAACACAAACTTGTGGTAATATACTAATATCATTAAAATGTTTAAAGGAGATTCTTATTATGGTTAGATACAGTATTGAAATCGGACAGCAAGAACAAGATATTTTAAAAGAAATCGTTTTAGCCAGTGATAAAAATGTAAAGAAACGTAAATTTGCAACAGGGTTATCGTCTGTGATGGCTGTCATAATGTTAATATATACGATTCTTTGTTTTATGAATAGTCGTATTGGGTATGGTATTATTGGATTATTATTTTCGGTTTTCTTTATCTGGATTATCATAAACGGAGCTAACACATTTCAGAAAAAAGTAATAAATATTGTTCATTCAAAGATGGATAATAAATTGACTTCGGGAAAACGTGAATATTGTTTTGATACCGATGGTATTACAGTTAGTTCTGATATCGGTAACGGGACTAATCATTGGAACGCCTTTAAATGTTGGGGGATTTTCAGAAATTACATATATATCAGAACAATAAAAAATGAAATGGTTCTTGTTAATCAAAATGATTTGTCTGAAAATGATGTAAAAGAGTTAAAATCCCTTTTGAGTCAGAATTTAAAAGAAGAAACGCTTTAATATTGTTTTAGAGTTAAGCAGTCTTTCAGTTATGATCGACTGCTTTTTTCATACTCAAAATTAGAAGAAAGGACTGAATTACGATGGAAGAATGTAGCGTATTGATTGAAACGACCAAATCAGCAGAGGATAAAACCTCTCGCTGGTTTGATTTACCCATTGATTATGAGCTGTTCCGTGACCTGCTCGGCGTGAAAGCTGACAGCAATGATTATCAGATTATAGATATGAAGCTCCCCTTTGCTGGCGACATTGTAAGGACAACTTCTGTCAGACGATTAAACAAGCTATACTTTGCTTACACGGATTTATCGCCAGAAGTTCAGCAGGCATACAAAGAGTTGATTCCGTATTGTGGCGGTGTAGAGGATTTATTGCAGAAATCAGAAGAATTTCTGTTTTATCCAGAGTGTCACAACATCATGGACGTTGCCCGCTACCGCTTGGAGCATAACATTGAATTTTCTGCTCTCTCCGAAAAGGGAAAGAAATATTTTAATCTGGAAGCCTACGCCCATGAACTGGACGAAAAAGGACGTTATGCTGTCTGCAATAATGGAATGTTTAAACTTTGACAGGTGGTATTGCTTATGGCAGAAATGAAAGTATTTGTTATCAATCTTGATGAACAGGAAAAAGATACAGGCTGTGCATGGTTTACACTTCCCTGCAACATAGAAGCATTAAAACAATCCATTGGCTTACCGCCGGACAGTGACCGTTATCTTATCAGTGATTATGATTTTCCTTTTGAAATCCTGCAAGATACAGACCTTGACCTGTTAAACAATGTCTGCCTTGCAATTTCGGAGAGTGAAATTCCACCCGAAGATATACCTGCAATTCAAAGAGAATGGTTTTCAAATCTGCAAGAGCTGGAAGCCGGACTTGGCAGTATTACATACCATCGGAACTGTTCAGATATGAAAAAAACATCAGAACATTTCTTATGTGTGCATGGCAGATTTTATGAATACAATGAGTGAAAGGAAGTGAACCGCTTATGATTGATGATATGCAAGTCTATATAGCCAATCTTGGCAAGTACAATGAGGGAGAACTGGTCGGGGACTGGTTCTCTTTTCCGTTGGACGAAGAAGTGATTGCAGAACGTATCGGCTTAAATGCAGAGTACGAAGAATACGCAATCCACGATACGGACAACTTCCCTATGGAGATTAGCGAATATACTTCCATCGAAGAACTGAACCGTATCTATGAGCAGTTGGAAGAATTACCAGACTACCTGCTGGACGACTTGGACAGTTTTGTATCCTATTATGGCAGTCTGGAAGAACTGGTGGAGCATAAAGACGACATCATTCTGTATTCCGGCTGTGAAACGATGACCGATTTAGCCTACTATCTGATTGATGAAGAACAGGTACTCGGAGAAATCCCGTCCTCTTTACAGAACTATATCGACTACGAAGCCTACGGGCGTGACCTCGATATAGAGGGGACATTTATTGCAACAAACGCTGGTATCTGTGAGGTACTGCGTTAAGGGCTGGCAGATCAGCACCGCCACTGGTGCTACTGTCAGCTTTTCTCTTGGGGGCAGTCTGGGAAATCCGGCTGTCCCTGTTGTTAGGAAAATGAAGAAAGGAGCATTTACAAGTGAAGAAAATCCGAAGTTATACAAGTATCTGGAACGTGGAAAAGGTACTGTATGCCATCAATGATGTAAACCTGCCATTCCCTGTAACCTTTACCCAGATTACATGGTTTGTGCTGACGGAATTTATTATCATTCTGTTTGCAGATGTACCGCCACTTTCCATGATAGAGGGTGCATTTTTAAAATATTTCGGGATTCCCGTTGCCCTCACATGGTTCATGTCACAGAAAACCTTTGACGGGAAAAAGCCATACAGTTACATCAAGACGATGGTTCTGTATGCCCTGCGTCCCAAAGTGACTTATGCCGGAAAAGCCGTGAACCTGCATAAGCAGAAATTTGAGGAAACTATCACGGCAGTAAGGAGTGTGACCTATGTTCCCGATTAAATATATCGACAACAACCTTGTCTGGAATAAGGACAATGAGGTGTTCGCCTACTATGAGCTGATACCGTACAATTATTCGTTCTTATCCCCAGAACAGAAATACCTTGTGCATGACAGTTTTCGTCAGCTTATCGCACAGTCCCGTGAGGGAAAGATTCATGCGTTACAGATTGCAACCGAAAGTTCAATCCGAAGCATACAGGAACAGTCAAAGAAACTGGTAACGGGAAAATTAAAGGAAATCGCCTATCAGAAAATAGACGACCAGACCGAAGCCCTTGTATCCATGATAGGCGACAATCAAGTGGATTACCGTTTCTTTCTGGGATTCAAGCTCATGGTCACAGAGGACAAAGTCAATCTGAAGAACATCAAAAAATCGGTATTTCTGACATTCCGTGAGTTTTTGAATGAGGTAAGGCACACGCTGATGAATGACTTTGTTTCCATGAGCAATGATGAAATCAACCGTTATGTGAAGATGGAAAAACTGCTGGAAAATAAAATCTCCCGTAGGTTCAAAATCCGCCGACTGGAAGCCAAAGACTTTGCGTATCTGATGGAACACCTCTACGGCAGGGACGGGATAGCCTATGAAGATTATGTGTATCCTCTACCCAAAAGAAAATTAAAAAGAGAAACTCTGATTAAGTATTATGACCTTATCCGTCCTACCCGTTGTGTGGTGGAAGAAAGCCAGCGATATTTGCGTCTGGAACATGAGGACAGCGAAAGCTATGTATCCTATTTTACAGTCAATGCCATTGTCGGAGAACTGGACTTCCCATCATCGGAAATCTTTTATTTCCAGCAACAGCAGTTCACATTCCCTGTGGATATGTCCATGAATGTTGAGATTGTCGGGAATAAGAAAGCCTTAACCACTGTCCGTAACAAGAAAAAGGAATTAAAGGACTTGGACAATCACGCCTATCAAGCCGGAAATGAAACAAGTTCAAATGTAGTGGAAGCCTTGGACAGTGTCGATGAACTGGAAACAGATTTAGACCAGAGCAAGGAAAGTATGTACAAGTTAAGTTACGTCATACGGGTGTCTGCACCCGATCTTGACGAACTGAAACGCCGTTGCGATGAAGTCAAGGACTTTTACGATGATTTGAATGTGAAGCTGGTTCGCCCTGCCGGAGATATGATGGGACTGCATGGAGAATTTCTTCCAGCCAGCAAGCGTTATATCAATGATTATATCCAGTATGTGAAATCCGACTTTTTAGCCGGACTTGGTTTCGGTGCTACTCAGATGTTGGGAGAAAACATAGGAATCTATATCGGCTATTCCGTGGATACGGGAAGAAATGTCTACCTGCAACCGTCCCTTGCCAGTCAAGGGGTAAAAGGTACGGTCACAAATGCGTTAGCTTCTGCCTTTGTGGGTTCGCTTGGCGGTGGAAAATCATTCTGTAATAACCTGCTGGTATATTATTCCGTCCTGTTCGGTGGACAGGCGGTTATCCTAGACCCGAAAAGTGAGCGTGGGAACTGGAAAGAAACTCTGTCGGAGATTGCAGAAGAAATCAACATTCTAAACATTACCAGTGATTCCAGCAATCAAGGACTGTTAGACCCGTATGTGATTATGAAAGATGTCAAGGACGCTGAAAGTCTTGCCATCGACATTCTTACATTCCTTACAGGAATTTCTTCAAGGGACGGCGAAAAGTTCCCTGTCCTTAGAAAAGCTGTCCGCACGGTATCCCAGAACACAAACCACGGGCTGTTGCAGGTCATTGAGGAACTGCGAAAAGAGGATACCGCCGTATCCCGTAACATTGCAGACCATATCGAAAGTTTTACGGACTATGATTTTGCACAGCTTTTGTTCTCGGACGGTTCGGTGGAAAATGCAATCAGTCTGGATAACCAGCTCAACATCATACAGGTTGCAGATTTGGTTCTGCCGGATAAGGATACTACCTTTGAGGAATACACGACCATTGAACTGTTGTCGGTATCCATCTTAATTGTTATCAGTACCTTTGCCCTTGACTTTATTCACAGTGACCGAAGCATTTTTAAAATCGTGGACTTGGACGAAGCATGGGCGTTCTTAAATGTGGCACAGGGCGAAACCCTCTCAAACAAGCTGGTGCGTGCTGGTAGAGCCATGAACGCCGGAGTATATTTCGTGACACAATCCTCTGGGGACGTATCGAAAGAAAGTCTGAAAAATAACATCGGCTTAAAGTTTGCGTTCCGCTCCACAGATACCAATGAAATCAAGCAGACCTTAGAGTTTTTTGGGCTGGACAGCGAAGATGAAAACAACCAGAAACGGTTGAGGGACTTGGAGAACGGACAATGTTTAATGCAGGATTTATATGGGCGTGTCGGTGTAGTACAGATACACCCTGTCTTTGTAGAACTGCTCCATGCTTTTGATACCAGACCGCCGATAAAAAGTGAGGTGGATTTGGAATGATGAAATCTGTCACAAAAGAAAAGGTATTCCATGTGCTGAAAATGATTCTGCTTGCCATAACGGTAACGCTGGTACTGCTGTCCCTGCTTGGGACGGTGGCTCATGCGTCTGGACTGGTCGATGATACAGTCAATGCAGACAATCTTTATTCCAAATATCCGCTTTCCAATTACCAGCTTGATTTCTATGTGGATAATAGCTGGTCTTGGCTTCCGTGGAACTGGCTGGACGGCATTGGAAAATCCGTACAGTATGGTCTTTACTGTATCACGAACTTTGTCTGGACAATCAGCCTGTATCTTAGCAATGCCACAGGATATGTGGTGCAACAGGCGTATAAGCTGGACTTTATCAATGACATGGCAGACAGTATCGGGAAAAGTATCCAGACACTTGCCGGAGTGAGCGAAAACGGATTTTCCAGCAGTGGATTCTATGTGGGATTCCTGCTCATCATCATTCTGATTGTTGGAGTTTATACCGCCTATACAGGACTTCTCAAACGGGAAACCAGCAAGGCACTTCATGCTGTTATCAATTTTGTGGTGGTATTTATCGTATCCGCTTCCTTTATCGCTTATGCTCCTAATTATATACAGAAAATCAATGATTTCAGTTCGGACATCAGCACCGCTTCTCTGGACTTGGGGACAAAAATCATGCTCCCCGATTCACAAAGCAAAGGCAAGGACAGCGTAGACCTTATCCGTGACAGCCTGTTTGCGATACAGGTACAGAAACCGTGGCTGTTATTGCAGTTCGGAAACAGTGATACCGAAGAAATTGGAGCTGACCGTGTGGAAGCTCTGGTATCTGCCAGCCCATCAGACGAAGATGGAGAAACAAGGGAAAATGTTGTAAAAACAGAGATTGAGGATAACGACAATGACAATCTAACGATTCCGCAGGTCGTCAACCGTCTTGGCATGGTGTTCTTCCTGCTCATCTTCAATCTTGGCATTACTATTTTTATCTTTCTGCTTACCGGCATGATGTTGTTTTCCCAGATACTATTTATCATATATGCCATGTTTTTACCTATCAGTTTTTTACTGTCCATGATACCGACCTATGAGAACATGGCGAAACAGGCAGTTGTCCGTGTGTTCAATGCCATTATGACAAGAGCTGGAATTACATTGGTTGTGACGGTGGCATTTTCGATTTCCAGTATGTTCTACAACATTTCCACAGACTATCCGTTCTTCATGGTGGCGTTTTTGCAGATAATCTGTTTTGCCGGAATCTACATGAAGCTCGGAGAGCTAATGAGTATGTTCAGCCTTAATGCCAATGACAGCCAGCAGATAGGTCGCCGGATTTTCCGTAGACCGATGGTGTTCATGCGACACAGGGTAAGACGTATGGAACGCCGAATTGCAAGGGCTGTCGGTGCTGGAAGTGTTGCAGGTGCGGTGGCTGGTGCTGGTGCAGTTGCTGATTCTGCTTATAATCACGCTCGTACTACATCTAAAACTACGCCTGCCAGACCACAAAGGAACAATGATGTTTCAATGGGAAGCCGTGTTGGTTCTGCGGTAGGTGCTGTGATGGATACGAAAAATAAAGTCCGTGACGGTGCGTCCACTCTGAAAGAAAATGTGAAAGACTTGCCGACACAGGCTGGTTATGCTGTCCACTCTGCAAAGCAGAAAGCAAAGGACAATGTATCAGACTTTAAGCGTGGCGTTGTAGAAGAACGGGAAAACCGACAGGAACAGCGTACACAGAAACGCAACCTGCACAGGGAAAATATCTCACAGAAAAAACAGGAATTACAGAAAGCACAGGAAGCAAGACAGACAGTTCATGCGAATGGATCAGCGACAGCCGGAGCTACCAGATGCCATGAACGCCCTGTTGCCACACCTGTTCCAAAACCCGCACAGACCGATACGGTAACGAAGCCGGATATGAAACGTCCTGCTACTTCTCCTGTGATAAAAAATGCAGAAGTCAAGGCTGGAAAAGAAACTGTCCGAACCAATATCAGACAGGAACAGCAGGTTAAATCTGTTGCCAGAACAAACCAGCCAAACGTAGCGGAATCCAGAAGTAATCGAAAGAAAACAACCGTACAGAAACAGGTCAACCAAAAACAAAATCGTAAGACTGTTACGAAGCAACCAGAGAAAGGACGGAAGAAATGAGATTAAAGCGTATCCTTATCATAGGTACGATATTTCCTGTCCTTTTCTCCATTGTCCTCTTTTTCGGGATATTGATTTCCGGCGAAGATGACGACAGTTCAAACAGCCATTCGCCTGTCTATTCCGGCATGAACCTGTCAGCCGATGTCCTCAAACATCAGCCGATGGTAGAAAAATACGCCAGAGAAAACGGTATCTCGGAGTATGTGAACGTCCTGCTTGCCATCATACAGGTGGAAAGTGGCGGTACGGCTACCGATGTCATGCAGTCCAGTGAAAGTTTGGGACTACCGCCAAACTCATTAAGTACAGAAGAATCCATTAAGCAGGGGTGTAAATATTTTGCGTCCCTGCTTTCTTCCAGTAAAGCCAAAGGTATGAATGACATTAACGTGGTCATTCAATCTTATAACTATGGTGGTGGCTATGCAGACTATGTGGCGAAGAACGGGAAAAAGCACAGCTTCAACCTTGCAGAGAATTTCGCAAAGAATAAATCCGGCGGTGCAAAAGTAACTTATACGAACCCAATATCGGTCAGTAAAAATGGTGGCTGGCGTTATAACTACGGGAATATGTTCTATGTGGAGCTGGTCAACCAATATCTGAATATAAAACAGTTCAGTAACGAAACGGTACAGGCGGTTATGAATGAAGCGTTGAAGTATCAAGGCTGGAAATATGTCTATGGTGGCAGTAACCCAAACACCTCTTTTGACTGTTCTGGTCTTACCCAGTGGTGCTACGGAAAAGCCGGAATCAGCCTGCCACGAACCGCACAGGCACAGTATGACGCAACCCAGCATATCCCGTTGTCACAGGCACAGGCTGGCGATTTGGTCTTTTTCCATTCCACCTACAATACCAGCGACTATGTAACCCATGTAGGAATCTATGTGGGAAACAATCAGATGTATCATGCCGGAAATCCAATCGGCTATACCGATTTGACCTCTGCCTACTGGCAACAGCACATCATTTGTGCCGGAAGAATCAAACAATAGAAAGGACTTGAAATATGTTTAAGAAGAAAGAAAAAACAGAGAAAGCACCTAAGAATAAGAAAGTGCGTACCATGAAAGTCGGGACACATAAGAAATCTGTCCTGCTGTTGTGGGCGGTGCTTTTGGCAAGCACCAGTTTTGGTGTGTATAAGAACTTTACCGCCATTGACACCCACACGATACATGAAAAAGAAATCATTCAGCTAAGATTGAACGATACTAATGGTATTGAGAATTTCGTCAAGAACTTTGCGAAAGCCTACTATACATGGGATACCAGCAAGGAAGCCATTGAAGCAAGGACAACGGAAATCAGTAAATACCTTACAAAAGAATTACAGGACTTGAACGCCGATACCATCCGAACCGATATACCAACCAGTGCCACTGTTACAAATGTGCTGGTCTGGAATGTAGAACAGTCTGGAACGGACAATTTTACCGTTGCCTACGAAGTAGATCAGCAGGTAAAAGAGGGAGAACAGACACAGGCAGTCACAGAAAACTACACCGTGACCGTTCATGTGGATAAGGATGGTGCAATGGTCATTACCCAGAATCCTACCCTTGCTCCGGCAGTACAGAAATCAGAGTATGAACCGAAAGTACAGGAAGCCGATGTCAGTGTTAGCTCTGACACAGTCAAGGACGCTACCGCTTTCTTGGAAACATTCTTCAAACTGTACCCAACAGCTACAGAGAAAGAACTTGCCTACTATGTCAAAGACGGTGTGCTTGCTCCTGTATCCGGCGATTATGTATTTTCAGAACTGGTAAATCTTGTCTTTACCAAAGATGGCGATAACCTCAAGGTCAGTGTGTCTGTGAAATATCTGGATAACAAATCGAAAATGACACAAATTTCGCAGTATGAGCTTGTGCTTCATAAGGACGATAACTGGAAGATTGTAGAATAAGTTTGTAAAAAATGCTAAAAGAATATCATGGTAAATAATTTATAAAAAGTTATTTACCATGACATTTATTTTTGAATCAAATATTGTTCTCCCCAATTACATAGTTCATCAAGAATGGGTGTCAGTGTTTCCCCGAATTTTGTTAAAGAATACTCTGTTTTTGGAGGAACAACTGGATAAACCTTACGGTTAATAAGTCCATCTTTTTCAAGCTCTCGAAGCTGTTGAGCTAGCATTTTATCAGTCGCTTTCGGAATTAGTTTATGAATTTCATTGTACCGTAACGTTTTGTTCATTAAATGCCATAAAATAACAGCTTTATATTTTCCACCAATAAGTCGAATGGTTGCCTCAACTGGACAGCTAAAACCACAACAATTATTTCCCATAATATCTTCACTTCCTTTTTGGATAGTATATTACAAAATAGTGCATTCTTGTATAAAAATACTATTTCAGATAGAATTATAGTACAGGTTGACCTAATATACAAGAATTAAGGAGATTTTAATATGTCATTATTAGATATTGCTAAGAAAAGATATTCTGTTAGAAAATATGAAGATAAACCAGTTGAAAAAGAAAAGTTAGAAAAAATACTTGCTTGTGCTCATGTTGCACCAACTGCGGCGAATTTACAGCCGGTTAAATTGTTAGTGGTACAGGACAAAGAGCGATTAAAAAGCATTGCTAAAGCTGGAAATATTTACAATGCTCCACTGGCAATTATCGTTTGTGCAGACCATTCAAAGGCATGGACAAGACCTTTCGATAATAAACAGACGACAGATATAGATGCTTCTATCTTAACAGATCATATGATGTTGCAGGCGACAGAATTAGGATTAGGAACTGTATGGGTATGCTTTTTTAAACCAGATGTAATCAAGAAAGAATTTCAGTTACCGGATAATTTAGAGCCTATCAATATTTTGGCTATCGGTTATGGAAAAGGTATTGCAGAAGATTCAGAACGTCATTCAGAAACACGTATTCCTATGGAAGAATTAGTTTCTTATGATTATTTATAAATTTGGACAGAGATTATAGGTTGGGACAAAAGGCTTGCGTCATACTCTATATAGTATGCTCCGCAAGCCTTATTTCCATATATTCTATTTTGTTGTAGCTTTAAAAAGTCGTTCTGTACCGCTAATTTCAGCTAAGACAATATCCGTCATACGTTGTAGATTGGCAACATGATATGGATTAACTTGTTTTTCCCATTCTTCTGTATGTTGTTTTTGAATACCAGCAAGATATTCTTGTAAAACGGTCATACGCTGTTCTAACAGCGTCTTTTGTTCTTTTTCTGGTAAACAATCAAGGAAAAATGCTGTGATAGAAAAAATATTCGTATCATAATCGAACTTCAAAAAAGAAGTTCGCAAAGTCTCCAAAAATACTGCTTTTCCTTGTTCCGTGATTGAATAAACAGTTTTATCGGGCATATTACCGTCCTTCTGTATTTCACCAACGAGATATTGCTTTTTCTCTAGAGTTTTAATTGTGGCATATACAGTAGACGTTCCAATATTGAACCAATACTTGATATTCATGTAGTCTAAAGTTTTAACAATTTCATAGGCATTAAGTGGTTGATGAGTAATAAGCCCTAAAAGCATAGTAGCTGATTTTGATAACATATATTTCACACTCCTTGACAAATACAATGATTTAAGATACTCTATATATAGAGTAGTATTATATTATATTACTCTAGTTTGATTATAACACGAATATCTGGAAAATGAAAGAGAAAGGAGATGTGCTTATGCCACAATTAAATAAAGGCGGAAAATTCGTATTTGGACTATCTTTGATACATGATGATTTAACCGTTCAATTTCCAACGCAAGCACTTGAAGAATATCAAGTGCTAAATGATGATAAAATCATTATCTTTACAGGAAGTAAGGTTACGGGTGGGTTTTGCGTAACGACATATCCTCTATTATCTAAGTCAAAATTAAGTCATATTTTACATGAGTGTCCACAGTTAGAAAAACAGTCTATTCCACGAGGAACATTGGTTACATATAAAGGACGGAAATATGCATGGCTTCCTCTAAAGGAAAATGGTAGTATTCAGTTTACATCACAGCTATTAAAACAGTTAAATCTTGATATAGGAAATGAATTGTTGTGTATTAGAAGTAGCGATATTGCATTTACAATGGGGGCAAAAGGTCCACTTCTTGAAAAAGCTCATAACTATAATGGAAATATTGAACGATATTAGCGGGAAGGGATTTACTTATGACAGATTATAAAAAGTTATACAGTATCGAAAAATAAATCCAGTTATTTAGTGATGGCTAGAAAATAAGATTACATGGGGGTATTATTTCTTGTCTGGTCTGTGTTAAACCTTACCCTAACCACAGATTATTGGCAGAACTTAACAATGAAGAAAATCTAATTGTTTCAAGAAAATATATTCCTATTCTAAGAGATAAGATAAGGAGTGGCTATTATGAATAAATTTTTAAGGACATATCTTCCTGCATTTTCTATGGCGTTTACATTTATTATTTTGTATGCAACGATAAGCAATATTATAGCAGGATATTCTAAAGACAGATTTTGTTTTTTTATTTTGCAGGTGTCTGTTTATCTTATGGTGTCAGTGATTGTCGATTGGCTTCTATCATTTATAGATTTTAGCAAATATATATATCACTTTATTGCTGAAATGATTATATTATATCCAATAACCATTGGTGTGGCATTTATAGGTAAATGGTTTGCGTTTAGTGCAATTAACATTACATGGTATTCATGTGTCTATATTTTAATTATGATAGCTATTCATTGCTATTTTTATCATATTTCCAAAAGACAAGCTGATGAAATAAACAATTTTTTAAAATTAAGGAATAAGAGGTAATAGTAATGGGCGATATGACAAAATTTAATAGTGCTATTGAATATTATATATTTAATGTGTTGCTAATGTGTTTACTTATTTCCGAAATATTTATTTTCTTTTATACACGTTCAAAGCAAAATAGAACTGAAAAAATTGACACTAGAGATTTAGGAACGAAATGGTTGTTATATTTAAATTTTGTATTTTGTTTGATAATTAGTTTTCTATGTATCAGTCAAAAAGCTCCATTTTGCATAAGAGAATTGACGTTGCCTGCTTACTTTGCAAAAATTGGTATGTTAATTATAGCAGTCGGGATTTGTATTCGTATAAAAGCTGTTTTAACTTTAAAAAAGGCATTTACATTAAATGTTCAGATTAGTAAAGAACAACAGCTAATAACAAATGGTATGTATAAATTTGTCCGCCACCCTGCCTACACTGGAAGTATTCTGTCATTATTGGGCGTGAGTATTGCGTTAAAGAATATCCCTGCTATATTGATAGTTGCTATTTGTAGCTTTGTTTGCTATCAAATAAGAATAAATGTTGAAGAAGCAGTTTTACAAAAATATTTCAAAGAATATAACTTATATAAAGAAAAAACATATAAACTTTTTCCATATATATATTAAAATTGCTGATGTCTTGGGGATAACTTTAGTAATGGTATTGACTAGTTATTTTTTATGAAAAAATAAAATTTGTAGAATAAATTTGTAAGATTAAGCGAATATGAGAGGAGCTTTTATGAGTAATCAATCGTGGGTGTTTTGCCCTATTTGTAACAATAAGACACGAACCAAAATACGGAACGATACAGAATTGATAAATTTTCCGTTATTCTGTCCGAAGTGCAAGCGGGAAACATTGATTAAAGCAAAGTATCTGAAAGTAACAGTTATTGATAATCGAGATAAACTAAATATTGTATGAAACGGAGATGCTAATTTTGGATTATAAGGAAACGGATTTGAATTTTTTATATGATGATTTATCAAGAGAATACGGGAAAAAACAAGCTGAGTTGCTTTATTCTTTAATGTGTCAAAAATATACCGACCTATGTAAATATGAAATAAGATTTGAAAATGACGAGATGAACGAGCATATTTTTAACAGAATACTACCAACAATAGGTGTATATATAACCCTCATAGAAAACGGTTTTACCAAAGAAAAAGCACTTGCGGTTGCTCATGAAGAAATACAACGCAATGCTAACTATAAAGCAAAAGAAAATACCAAGCTTACAAAAATGCCTTTTACATATAGTTTGTTCAAGATGTTTGCTAAATCACACATGAAGAAAAAATATCCAATAGAAGGTTTTACGGTGAAATGGAGAAGATATGATTACAAAGAAATCCATTTTGACATAGTTCGCTGTATTTATAAAGAAATGTGTGAAAAATATTGTTGTCCCGAATTGTGCACGGTGTTTTGCCAGAGTGATGTAACTGCCTTTGCAGGATATAAACCCAAAATTAGATTTGAAAGGTTAGGAACAATCGGGGAAGGCGCTAATTGTTGCGATTTCCATTTTATTCGCGGAAAGTAAAAAAATACAAATCATCAAAGAGCCAGACGCAAAGACGCAGAGCCGATAATTTGTAAGTTATTGTAACTTATAGATTGTCGGCTCTTATTTGTTACCTGCGGAGCAGATCAACAAATAAATGTTGAAGAATCTGTATAGAAAAACAGAGAAAATAAGAAGTAAATCACTTCTTATCCTCTCTGCTGTTCAAGATACCGTCAATCGTACCTTGAATGATTTTTAATTCGTTATCAGTCAATAAATCAAGTGACGAATCTATCTGACGGCGGGCTGTATTTTTTTCAACATTCTTCGCTGGATAGAAATACTCGTCAACAGATATATTGAACATGGTAACTAAATCATGGAATAACTGAAAGCTAGGGTGTTTTCCGATATTTTCAATATCTGCGATATGACGTTCTCCGTAAAAGACTTTATCGCCTAAATCATTTCTGGAAAGCCCTGCTTTTTCTCTGGCTTCTCTGATTGCCAGTCCTAAAGGACGAAAATCAAAGCTGTGAGTATCTTTCTTTTTTCTCATTTTTAATCACCTAGCATGAGTTTATACTTCATGTTATGTGATTAGAATGTGTTAAAAACTCATATTATATGCACTGTAAATTCAAGTAAAAATATTACCTCGTTCGGTAAATAAAAAAAACCGTTCTGTGGGTAATCTCTTTTATAATGTCCAAAAATATAGGGACGGTTTTGGTATAACCAGAGCTGTCCTTTTTCTATTTTCACAGGCTTGCTCTGGTCAAGGAGCAATTTGTGATTCTAAGTAAAACAGGCAGTCTATACCGACAACCGAATTTATTTTCTCTTTTTCTTAGTATATCATCAGCCCTTGAACATGAATTAAAAACTCATATATCAGGTGTTTTAAAAACAGTCTATTTGTTATTGGTGCAAATAGGCTGTTTTCATATTTTCAAAAAGTTTTTCAATTCTGCAACAAATCACACCCTGCCGTACAGATATGGTGCGGAAAGAGGGATACATACTTTTCACTTCATAGCGAAAGGGGGTGTGATTTTGAAACCATCAGACTTCCAAAAAACAATACAGTGTCAGTTTGACTGTAAGCTCAAAAAGGTTGTGAAAGGCATTGTCCGTAACTACCGCAAGGAATTAGCTAGACGACAGGCAAAGGAAGTATCCTTTTGTGAGCTTCCAGAGATTGTTGTTGAGAAATTGATTGTATGGGACGATTACGAAAGTGAATATACAACATTCGATGTGTGCGGTACAGAAATCCGTGTACTTGATGAAGAACTTGCAGAAGCACTGAAACAGTTGCCGGAGCAGAGCCGAAACATTGTATTGATGTTTTTCTTCTTGGATATGAGCGATTCGGAGATAGGCGAAAAACTGAACATCAACCGAAGCACATCATACAGGCACAGAAGAAATTCACTTGAAGAAATCAGAAAGCAGTTAAAGGAGAAGAAAACAAATGAAGAATAAGCAACACAAACTTCCATCATTTTTTCTCATATCATCAGCCGTGGACGGTAACGAAAACGCCATAGAAAAGCTGTTGCTGTTCTATGAAGCCTACATATCAAAATGCTGTTTACGCCCGTTTTACGATGAATACGGCAACGTATACATTGTGGTTGATATGGAATTAAAGGGGCGTATCAGAGAAGCCCTTTTAAAAATGATATGTGAATTTGAAATAGACGAACATTAAGTAATATTTGAGCGGAGCATGATTTAATAAACTCCCCTCTTTCCTGTTCCGCTTTTTCTTATCATTCTGTATCAGTCCATTTGTAAAAATGAATTGATACAGGCTGACAAGAGCCTAACAGTTCTTTGACAAGTGAATAAAGCAGTCAGATACGTTTGTGCTTGCAGTGAGCCATCAGAGGTTGTACGCCGTGACTTTTCCAATCGGGAGATAGCGATTCATGCAATGATCTGGGAGCGACCGTTGGAAAAGTCGTTCTGCCATGACCTGCAACACAGGATAATGATACACCCGTATGACACGGTTCAGCCCACAGGAATGGGAATGGTTGAGATACCAGCGGAGCTTGCCGAAGCCGTCTGATTGCTTGTAAAAAGCACATGGTAAAGGAGAGTGATACTTTTACTGGTGTGCAGAAAATGACGATAATACAGGTCGGTAAAAGGAGGACTGACAGATGAACAAAACAAAAGAAAGACCAACCTCACAGCCGATAACGGTAAATATAGATAAATTATCTGCAATGTTATCTTGTGGTCATGCTACTGCAAGAAAGATTGGAGAACAGGCAGGAGCAAAAATTGTGATTGGACGTAGGGTTCTTTATTCGGTAGAAAAAGTTAAAAATTACCTCTCATATCTGGAAGAATAACACCCTTTTTCATTTATGTTTCTTGTGATATATGGTATAATATTTATAGACATAACCACGTCATGAGAACAAAAAAGGGGGCTATTACAGAAAGGAATGTTTCTCATGGCAAATAGCAGAAAAGACCATAAAGGAAGAAAATTAAGAGAGGGCGAAAGCTGGCGTAAAGATGGTAGATACAGTTACCGTTATACAGATATAAGAAGCGGAAAACGTCTGACAGTATATGCAAAGGATTTACCGGAATTAAGGGAAAAGGAAAAGCAGATTGCAAAAGACTTGGAAGATAACATTTTAACTGATGGAGCAATCAAAAAACTTACTCTTAATAAATTGTTTGAAAGATATATGTCCACTAGGGAGCTGAAAGAATCTACTAGAGCAAATTATCTGAAAACATGGGAGAATCGTGTCAAAGACGAAATTGGAAACATCAAGGTTGTTCAGATTTTACCATCACACATCAAATCGTTTTACTCAAAACTTTCTAAAGCAGGATACGCATATTCTACAATAAAATTTATTAACAATATGATTTATCCGGCACTGGAAATGGCTGTTGATGATGATATTATCCGCAAGAATCCGGCAAAGTTTTCTATCAGTGATTATGGTAGACAGGCAGAAGAACGTATTGCCTTAACAGTTTTACAACAGGAAAAAATGCTGGAATTTGTGAAAAATAATCAAGTATACAACACCTACTATCCAATGCTCAGAATCATGTTAGGAACTGGTGTAAGGTGCGGAGAACTGATTGGATTGACTTGGGAAGATGTAGATGTCAGAACAAAAGCGGTAAGTATTGACCATCAGTTGATTTATAAAGATTTAGGAGATGGCTATAAATTCCATATTTCCACGCCAAAGACGGATTCTGGAATCCGAACTATCCCTATGACATCAGATGTACAAAGAGCATTTGAAGAACAAAAGAAATTAAACTTTATGCTTCAAAAAGGAAAAGATGTTGAGATAGACGGTTATAAAGGATTCATTTTCATGGCAAAGTCCGGCAGACCACTCATGCCTAATGCGATAAACAATATCTTATATAATATTGTAGACGCATATAACAAAAAAGAAGTTCAAATTGCAAAAACTGAACATAGAAATGCTGAATTGTTACCAAAGGTATCTGCTCACATTATGCGACATACGGCTTGTACCAGAATGGCAGAAAAGAGAATAGACGTAAAAGTTCTTCAATATATTATGGGACACGCCCACATAGATGTAACAATGGACGTATATAACCATGTAAGTGAGATGTCCAGAATTGAGAGTGAAATCACAAGGCTAGAAAGCGTAGCAATTAGCTGACACCAAAAATAAAAAATTGGTGTCAAAATGGTGTCAAACCAAGAAAAAGTGATGATTATAAGGAAGAAAAAGTGTTGCAAACCTCGTAAAATCAAGGTTTGCAAAAAAAATCTCAAAAAATTAGCACTCACCTATTGACAGTGCTAATAAAAGTGATATACTAACATTAGCACAAGAGAAAGAAGAGTGCTAAAGGAGTGATTGCGATGAATGGTGAAAAATGGACAGAAGCAATGCAGGAAGCATTTGGACGTGCAGCTCAGAATGCGTTAGCTCTTAATCAACAGATTGTTGATGTTGAACATCTCATGTATGCATTATTAGAAGATAGTTCTGGTATTTTCTATAGAGTACTAACAAAACTTAATATCTCTATCCCAGAAGTACAGGATTTATTAAATGCGGAGATCAATAAGAAGCCAAGCGTTGGGCAGGTGACTCAGGATCAGCTTCGCTTAAGCTATGATCTCAATAGCTGGATTGCGAATGCTGAAAGAATTAAGACAGAATATAAAGATGACTATATGAGTGTAGAACATCTTATTATTGCATTATTTAATACGCAAAGCACCTTTATTAAAAACTTTGTATCTCGTTATAATTTAAATAAAAAAGAAGTTGAAAAAGTAATTAAGGAAATGAGAGGAGGACATAAAGTGGATACTCCAAACCCAGAAAATAATTATGAAGTATTAGAAAAGTATGGACGTGATCTTGTCAAGGATGTAAAAGATGGCAAGATTGATCCAGTTATTGGTCGTGATGAAGAAATTAGACGTGTTATTCAGATCTTATCACGTAAAACAAAGAATAACCCAATTTTGATTGGTGAACCAGGTGTAGGTAAAACAGCGATTGTAGAAGGACTTGCTTGGCGTATAGTTAAGAACGATGTGCCTGAAACATTAAAAGATAAAACTTTATTTGAACTTGATTTAGGTTCACTTGTGGCAGGTGCTAAATATCGTGGTGAATTTGAAGAAAGATTAAAAGCTGTCTTAAATGAAATTAAGAAGTCTGAAGGACAAATCATTATGTTTATTGATGAAATCCATCAGTTAGTAGGTGCAGGCAAGACAGATGGTGCTATGGATGCGGCCAACTTATTAAAACCAATGTTAGCACGTGGTGAATTACATTGTATTGGTGCAACAACATTGGATGAATATCGTCAGTATATTGAAAAGGATGCAGCCTTAGAAAGACGTTTCCAGAAGGTATTGGTACAAGAACCTGATATTGATGATACAATTGCGATTCTAAGAGGTTTAAAGGAACCATTTGAATCTCATCATGGTGTTCAGATCCAAGATAGTGCAATTATCGCAGCGGCTCATATGAGTGATCGTTATATTACAGATCGTTTCTTACCAGATAAGGCAATTGACCTCATTGATGAAGCATGTGCTTCAGTACGTATGGAAATTGATTCTATGCCTGAAGAACTAGATACAATTACTCGTGATAAGAATCGTCTAGAAATGGAAAGAATCTCTATTGAAAAAGAAGATTCAACTGAAGATAACGAAAAAAGACTAGAAGAAATCAAAGAAAAAATTGCTTCTTTAAATGAAAAAATCGCTGGATTAACTGAACAATGGAAATCAGAAAAGTCTCAGGTGGATCATATCAAGGATTTAAAGAACCAAAAAGTACGTTTAGAAACACAGATGGCACAGTTTGAATCTCAGGGTAACCTAGAAGAAGCCTCTAAAATTAAATACCAGACTATTCCTGCTATTAATAAAGAAATAGAAGAATATCAGGCTAAAGAAAATGATGATGCTTTATTACAGGAAAAGGTCACTGTAGATACTATTTCTGAAGTTATCTCTAGATGGACTAATATTCCAGTTTCTAAGCTAATAGAATCAGAAAAAGAAAAACTATTACATCTAGAAGATATTATGAAGAAGAGAGTTATTGGTCAGGATGAAGC
Organism: Catenibacterium sp. AM22-6LB; assembly: GCF_003435615.1. Lineage (NCBI taxonomy): Bacteria > Bacillati > Bacillota > Erysipelotrichia > Erysipelotrichales > Coprobacillaceae > Catenibacterium > Catenibacterium sp. AM22-6LB. The sequence continues at coordinate 14,626 of NZ_QTUM01000011.1, read as the reverse complement.
AATTACTAAGGTCACTGATGCAATACTAAGAAGCCGTGCTGGTATCAATGATGAGAATAGACCTATTGGTTCATTCTTGTTCCTAGGTCCTACTGGTGTAGGTAAGACAGAAGTGGCTAAGACACTTGCTGAACAGCTCTTTGATAGTGAAAAGAATATCGTACGTATCGATATGAGTGAATATATGGAGAAATATAGTGTCTCTCGTTTATTAGGTGCTCCTCCAGGATATGTAGGCTATGAAGAAGGTGGACAGTTAACTGAAGCTGTGAGACGTGCTCCATATAGTATTGTTTTATTAGATGAAATTGAAAAAGCTCATCCAGATGTCTTCAATATCTTATTACAGATCCTAGATGATGGTCGTTTAACAGATTCTAAGGGTAATGTAGTCAGCTTCAAGAATACAATTATCATTATGACTTCTAATATTGGTTCTCAGTACTTGTTACAGGGTAACAATGAAGAAACACGTAAAGAAGTAGATAATGAATTAAAGATGCACTTCAAACCTGAATTCTTAAACCGTATTGATGAAATCGTTATGTTCAACTCACTTGATTCAAGTGTTGTTTATAAGATTATTGACAAGTTTATTCATGAACTTGAAGGTCGTCTAGAAGAGAAGAAGATTACTCTAGAAGTTACTGATGCAGCTGAAAACAGAATTGCACAAGATGCGTTTGATGCCACATTTGGTGCACGTCCAATCAAGCGTTATATTCAGTCACATATTGAAACAATGCTTGCAAGAGAAATAATCAAAGGTACAATTCATGCCAACAGTCATGTAGTCATTGACTATGATAATGGATTTATAGCTAGAGAAGCATAAGTTGTTTGAAAGAAGATAGAACCCCCTCTATCTTCTTTTTCTTTTCATTGTTTCATAAAAATGTTAGAATGCTAGAGGAGAGAGATGATTATGCAGAGATATTTTATTAAAAATAATTATAGACAAAATGACATCATTATCACTGATGATTCTATGTATAAGCATATTACTAAAGTAATGCGTATGGAAAAGGGTGAACATGTCATTTGTATTGATGAAGACAAGCATGTTTACTTATGTGAAATCATCGATACAAAGCAGGGTTTACTACAAATTAAAGAAGAACTTCAGGAAGATAATGAATTAGATGTTGAAGTAACACTTGTTTATGGTTTACCAAAGAGTGATAAATTTGAATTTGTGATTCAAAAAGCAACAGAACTAGGTGTGACACGTATAGTTCCTTTGCGTGCTTCTAGAAGTATAGTGAAAATGGATGAAGGACGTTTCAACAAGAAGAAGGAACGTTTTGTACGTATCGCTCAGGAAGCAAGTGAACAATGTCATAGACAGATTGTTCCTGAGATTACACCTCCTATTCAATTATCACAATTAAAGGATTATTTATCTGAAGTGAATGTTGTGGCATATGAGGAAGAAAGTAAGAATGGAGAACATCATGCTTTCACAAAAGCACTCAATGGCCTTCATACATCTATTACTATTATAGTAGGACCAGAGGGTGGTTTTGATCTTCAGGAAGTAGAAAAGATGCAGTCAATGGGTGTTGTGCCATGCTCTATTGGTAATCGTATTTTAAGAAGTGAGACAGCACCCTTATATATGCTTAGTGTTATAGGGTATAGAAGAGAATTGGGGGATTAATATGAACTTTATTGCAGTCATTAATAAATACAGCAGGGATATAAAATACAATAAAACAAACTTATATCATTATTGTGAAGAACATAAAAAAGAATTAGAAGACTTGAATATTCGTTTTAAAGTTAAATCAGAAATTGAATTATTCAATATGGAAATCCTTTTGCGTGCACTAGATGTAAAAGAAGCAATTGAAGGTTCCTATAATCTTTTTGCGTCAGGTCATTATGATATGTTTGAATATATTACCTATGAAGAAAAAAGAAAAATGTTTAATAATGATTTAAAGAATGTATTAGAAACACTCCCTCATTTTTATGATGAAGAAAGTTCAAGAGATATTTATATTCCTATCTATTCTCCTGATATCAATAATTGGTATATCAATGATTATCAGATTCTCTTATTAAAGCAACATGCAGAATATGTGAAGAATCAGCCAATTACACTAGATACTGCTTTTAGATATTATGGACCAGTTGTATTTGATACACCTTTTTCCAGTTTAGAAAAAGTATATGAAAATGAATCCCATATTGCCTATTATTATGAAGAATTGGGCACTATCTATTTGTTTGTGAAAGAAGACTATTCACTGATTTGTCGTATTGTGATTGGTGATGATAATCGTCATTCTAACAGGGTATCTATTGAAGATGCAAAAGAATTAGTAGTTTATTATGAACATGGTGAATATACACAGTTCATAGAATACATGTATAATCATCAATTAATTAGTGATCGTACATATAAGAAATTAATAAAGAAAGTGAAGTGAGACAATGGCAACAGTTGCTTTTCATACTTTAGGCTGTAAAGTAAACAGCTACGAATCAGAAGCGATGTTAGAAATATTCAAGAAAAGAGGGTATGACAATATCGACTTTGAATCTCCTGCAGATGTATATGTTATTAATACATGTACTGTCACAAATACAGGGGACTCTAAATCAAGACAGATGATCCGTAAGGCACATCGTACTAATCCTGATGCAGTCATCTGTGTAGTGGGATGCTATTCACAGGTAGCAAGTGAAGAAATCACAGAAATAGAAGGTGTTTCTGTAGTACTTGGGACACAACATCGTGCTTCTATTGTAGACTTTGTAGAAGAATATAAGATGACACATAAACAAATTGTGAAAATAGAAAATGTTATGAAGGTCTCTCGTTTTGAAGACTTAAGTATTCATGCATTTGAAAATAAAACAAGAGCTTTCCTAAAAATCCAGGATGGATGTAATAATTTCTGTACATATTGTATTATCCCTTATGCACGTGGTGGAGTTCGTTCTCGTCCTAAAGAAGATGTTTTAAGACAGGCTCAGGAACTTGTAGATAGAGGGTTTGTAGAAATCGTCTTAACTGGTATTCATACAGCAGGTTATGGTGTGGATTTAGACAATTATTCTTTCTATGATCTATTAGTAGACTTAACAACTAAAATTAAGGGATTAAAGAGATTACGTATTTCTTCTATTGAAATGAGTCAGGTGAGTGATGAAATCATTGAACTTATTGGTAGAAGTCCTATTATCGTAGATCATTTACATATTCCTATTCAGTCTGGGACAGATTCTATTCTAAGAAGAATGGCAAGACATTATAATACAGCTGAATTTGAAAAGAAATATTTTGAACTTAAAGAAGCGTTACCAGGTATCTCTATTACTACAGATGTCATTGTAGGATTCCCTGGAGAAACAGAAGAAGACTTCGTTGATACATATAACTGGATTAAGAAACTTCATTTCAATCAATTGCATGTTTTCCCTTATTCAAGAAGAAAGGGAACACCAGCAGATAGAATGCCTAGTCAGGTGCCAGGAGATGTCAAAAAAGACCGTGTTAGAAGACTATTGCAGCTTTCTGATGAATTAAAAACTGAATTCGCATTATCTGAAATGAATAAGGAACTCGAAGTACTTATTGAAGAAGAAAAGGATGGCCACATGGTTGGACATGCCTCTAATTACTTAAAGGTTCTTGTTGCAGATGATTCTCTAAAAGAAGGACATATTTATAAAGTAAAGGTAACAGATCATCGAGGTTATGATTTAATCGGGGTGGTTTCTAGTGAAGAAGCTTAATGAGCTTTTTAAAGTTGAAAGTGATATAAAGATTGAATCTATTCATAGCGATTCCCGTTATGTAAGAAAGGATTCTATCTTCTTTTGTATTGAAGGTCTTGTGACAGATGGTCATAAATATGTCGATGATGCCATCTTCCAAGGTGCTAAATGTATTGTTCATTCTAAGCCGTTACGTCGTTATTATCAGGGCATTGTTTATATTCAGGTATCAGATGTCTTAGATGAACTCAATCGTGTGGCAGATCTCTTCTATGATCATCCTTCCTATAAGATGACAGGAATAGGTGTTACAGGAACAAGTGGTAAAACAGTCGTAGCTCGTGTTGTCGCAAGACTACTAGGACGTTATTTAAAGATGGGCTATGTAGGTAACAACGGAATAGAATATGGACCTACAATGATGCAGATGACTGGCACTACACCAGATCCTATCTGTTTACATCGTAACTTCTATAACATGGTTAAAGAGAATGTGAAGGGCTTTACTCTAGAAGTCTCTTCTCATGGCTTAGCTTTAAAGCGTGTTGATTCAGTTAATTTCAGTATTGCGGTATTTACAAATGCCTATGAAGAACATATGGACTTTCATGGAACTGTAGATAACCTGATGACATCTTATGTTAAACTCTTTAGATTGCTTAAAGAAGGTGGTTATGCCATTCTTAATGCAGATGAAGTACGTTTTAATCATTATCTAACTACTAACTATAAGGATATGGCGGATCATGCTAAAATATTAACCTATGGTATTCATCATAAAGCAGATATTATGGCACGTGAGATTGAATATTATATAGATCATTCAGCATTTAATATCTATATTAAAAATCATTACTATCATGTAGAAGTTCCTATTATTGCACCATTTAATATATCTAACACTCTTGCAATATTGACAACTCTTTATGCCTTAGAAATGACACCGGATGAAATCGTGAATGCGATTAAATATATTCAGCCGGTAGAAGGTAGAATGGAAGTAGTCCCTGTTAAACAGCCTTTCCATATTATTGTTGACTATTGTCAGCATGCACATAACTTTGAAGAAGTATTCAAGTTTGTCCATAGTGTTAAAGGAAATGGTCATTTAATTGCGGTATTTGGTGCACCAGGACGTAAAGATATCCATAAAAGAAGTAAGATAGGTGCACTTGCTAATAAGTATTGTGATTATGTCATATTGACAGAACAGGATGAAAGAGACGATGATATCGAAGGCATCTGTTCACAGATTCAAGAACAGATTGTTGATCCTATTTCAGTGATTATTACTGATCGTCGTTATGCCATCCAGCAGGCAATAGATGCAGCCTGTCCAGGTGATGTTATTTTGATTTTAGGAAAAGGTCATGAACAGTTTATGACATCACTAGTGGGTAATACACCTTATCCTGGAGATAAATTCATTGCTCAGGAATATGCGAAAAAACTTTATAATGAACAATTAGAAGATGATATGTAAAACTTGAAAAATAAAAGTTAAAAAAGGCTTGCATTATTAAAAATCATTGTGTATAATCATATTCGAATTTAGCGGTAAAGGGGGGAAAGTTCAATGGCAAAGACAGTAGTAAGAGAAAATGAATCTTTAGATGATGCTTTACGTCGTTTTAAGAGACAAGTTTCTAGAACAGGAACCCTTGCTGAAGCTCGTAAAAGAGAATTCTATGTTAAACCTGGTTTAAAGAGAAAAATGAAATCAGAAGCAGCTAGAAAGAACCAGAAGAAACGTCGTAGATAAGATTTATTTTTAGAAGAGTCATCTGACTCTTCTTTTTTTCAATGAAAGGATGATTTTATGGAAAAAGTGATTCAGTTAAGTGATTATAGCTTAGATGCCATTCAATTGTTGTGTGGCCCAAGTGATGAAAATATCGCTTTATTGGAAGATGAATTTGAGAATGCAATCAATGTCCGTGGTACAGATATTTATTTAGATCATAGTGATTCTGTATTAGAAAAGGTGATTCAGGTACTTGCTAAACTTACTAAAAAGGATGTACGTATTTCTAAAAGAGATGTGGTGTATGCAATCAAGTTAGGACGTAATGGTAAGCTTGATGAAATGGATTCTCTATTTGATATTCATATTGCCCGTACAAGTCATGGCAAGATCATATATCCTAAGACAATGGGACAGCTAGAATACTATCATTCTTTAAAAGATCATGATGTGGTATTTGCGATTGGTCCAGCGGGTACAGGTAAAACATACTTATCTGTAGTGTTTGCTGTACAGGCATTAAAGAATCATGAAGTACAAAAAATCATTCTCACTAGACCGGCTGTAGAAGCAGGAGAAAACTTAGGGTTCCTTCCTGGAGACCTTAAAGAAAAGATTGACCCTTACTTAAGACCTCTTTATGATGCACTCTATGATATGTTAGGTGCAGAAAATACAGAGAAATTAATTGAGAAGGGCATTATTGAAATAGCACCACTTGCTTATATGCGTGGGCGTACACTAGAAGATGCTTATGTTATTTTAGATGAAGCACAAAATACAACAGACAATCAGATGAAAATGTTCCTTACACGTTTAGGTTTTAACTCTAAGATGTGTATTACAGGGGATATTACTCAGATTGACTTACCTAAACAGACAACAAATGGTCTTAAACATGCTATGAAGATCTTAGATGGTGTCAAAGGTATTTCCTTTGTTTACTTAACAGCACTTGATGTAGTACGTCATCCAGTTGTTGCTAGAATCATTGAAAAATATGACATGAACAAATAAGACTGATTATTTCTAATCAGCCTTCATAATATTTCAATATCTTTTTATGGGCAGTAGGAATAGTTAATTCCTCCTGCTTATTTTTTGTATAGAAGTCAATAGAACGAATATCAGCTTTAAATACATATACATGCATATACCATGTACGATGAGTAAATACATGCTTAAAATCCTTTAAATGCGATAATACCTCTAAGTATATCCCATAATCTTCTTTAAATGCTTCTATAAAGGAATAAGGACTCTCTACTTCATATTGAGGAAGTAAATACATATTTTCTAGCAGCCCATTTTTATTTTTAATAAGCATCACTTCATCATCATATACTACAATACCTGTAATATAAGATAAGCTTTTCTTATTTACTTTTTTTATATTAATAGGTAGTACGTCTTGCTTATTTGTCAAATAGGCTCTGCATTCCTTTTGGAGTGGACATTCATTACAATGAGGGTGAACAGGTAAACATACCGCATTCGCAAAATCCATAATCCCTTGATTGATCTTTGCTGAATCATAACCAATAACTAGTTGATTACCTATATTTGTAATTGTCTTCACAGTCTTATTTAACGCAATATTCTCTTCTATCGCATATAATCTACTCAATACTCTTAAGGCATTCCCATCTACCGCAATATAAGGCTTATGATACGCAAAACTCATAATAGCACTTGCAGTATAGGGTCCTACACCAATAAGCGCGAGAATGTCTTTATACTCCGTAGGGAATGTATCTTTCATCAGATTAGCACTCTTATGAAGATGCAATGCACGACGATAATAACCTAACCCTTCCCAATACTTATAGACTTCTTTTATTGTTGCATTCGCAAGTGTTTCTATATCCGGAAATCTCTCAATAAAACGTTTATAATAGGGAATCACTGCAGTGACAGTCGTCTGTTGCAGCATAATCTCACTTACCCATATCTTATAAGGGTCTTTAATATCTCTAAAAGGAAGATTACGTTTATTAACTTCATACCACTTTATTAACTTTTCTTGTATACTCATATAAATCACCATGAGCCATTATATAATATGTGTGTATTTTTGTCTTTGAATATGCTAGAATATATGTACAAACTAATTCGTATTAGGAGGTCAATAGTATGAAACTGATAATTGCGATTGTGAATAATGATGACAGTTCAACTGTCCAGAGCGCTTTAACTGAAGGTGGATTCTTTGTTACAAAGCTTGCTACTTCAGGAGGTTTCTTAAAGAAAGGGAATACTACATTCTTTGTAGGAACAAATGATGATAAGGTAGATAGCGCTATTGAAATCATTAAGGCCAATGCAAAGAAACGTGTAGAAAAGGAACCTACAGTACCACCTACTGAAATGGGTGAATTCTTTACACCAATCATGGTAGATGTACTTGTTGGTGGGGCAACAGTATTTGTAGTTGACGTTGATCGTTTTGAGAAAATCTAATAATTGAGAAAAAAAGGATGGTCAAACCATCCTTTTTACTTTAAGATATCAACAGGTGATATAAATGAATGAAAATTTTGAATATAAGATTGCAACAAAAGAAGATATAGACGCAATTGTTCAGTTTCTTGCGAAAGATTATTATGAAACATCAAGAGCTTTAAAAGATCCCTGCAAGATGATCTTTTTAGCCTACAGTGGAGAAGTGATTATAGGAATATTAGAACTCTTAGATCTTTCTAATATATCTTTTGTTTATGTATCAGAAGATTATCAGGATACTCTTGTACAAGAAGAACTACTTGAACTTGCTGAAAGATTTGTTACAAAAGAATTAACTGCTTATACAGATGAAGAACATGTATCTTTCTTTAAGCAGCATGATTATAGTGTAGATGTAGAATCGAATGGTCGTTATTTATTGAAGAAGACAATCCCTGTTCTTCCTCGTTTTAGAGATTATGATCAGGTTTTAGCGTTTATTGAAGCGCAAAAGGATCGAGTTTATTCTCTCACAAACTTTAAGAACTTTATGTATGATTTCTATGATCCTCAAACTAAATTAACATGTGTTCATATTGGCGGTACAAACGGGAAAGGTTCTACAACTAACTATACAAAAGAAGTATTAAAATGTGCAGGCTATAAGGTAGGTACATTTACTTCTCCTGCTTTAGTAAATCGTTTAGATATTATTCGTGTTAATGATAAACCAATTGATGAAGCGACTATTGTAAGATATGCGAATCGTTATATGGATGATTGGATGGCTTATGAACTTTCTAAGTTTGAAATAGAAGTATTTATCGCAGTCATGTATTTTATTGAACAGGGTGTAGATATTGCCTTATTTGAAGTAGGGCTTGGTGGGACACTGGATGCCACTAATATCATTTCACCAATACTTACAGTTAATACAAATATTGGTTTAGATCATATAAACTTCTTAGGAAATACATATGCGAGTATTGCGAGAAGTAAAGCAGGAATCATTAAACGTGGTATTCCTTATATGACGGCAGAAAGAAGACCAGAATGCTTAGATGTCTTCTATGAAGAAGCTCATAAGCATCATTCTTATGTTATAGAAATAAGAAAACCTAAACGTGTCTATTATGGTGCTTCTATTTCTTATGATTATCATGGATATCATATATCTTTATCTACTTCAGCGCATTATCAGGTTACTAACAGTGCACTTGCGATTAATATATTAGAATATATTAGAAAAGAATTCCCATTTAAGGATGCAGATCTAGAAAAAGGTATGCATGATGCAGTATGGGAAGGACGTTTTGAAACAATTCATCAAAATCCTTTAATCATCCTAGATGGTGCACATAATAGAGAAGGAATGGATGCCTTCTTTGAGAGTGCCCGTGATTTTAGTGATATTAAAATCATCTTTTCCGCACTAGGAGATAAGGATACTCATCATATGTTAGAAACATTATTATCTTTATCAAAGGATATTACTGTTACTCAGTTTGATCATCCTCGTCGTGCAACTGCCAAAGCTCTTGCAGAAGACTTCCCAGTGAAGATTGATGAAGACTGGAAGCATGCAGTAGATGAGGCTTATAGTCATAAAGGTGTTGTATTTATTACAGGTTCTCTCTATTTTATTTCTAAAGTGAGACAATATATCTTATCTAAATAATGAAGAAATTTATTAAATATAAATGGCCCGATGAGGTTATTCATGCATTAGGTGATATGGGAATGATTGCACCTGGAATAATCCAGAAGCAATCGTATAGACTTATTGAGAAGAGTCAATCATTTATCTTAAATGTTGACTCTTCCAAAGATCGTCTGTTATCCATTATTCCACCCTTACTTGCATCTATGATTCATGAAGAGAAAACACAGATTATCTTGCTTGGGCATAAAGAAGAGTTGTTATCATCTTCTTTTGACATGAAAGAATATAATAAATACACACAATATCGTTTTATTACATCTTATCCTGGTACCAATACATTTGAAGAATGCCAGACAATTTATAAGGGTATTGACATACTCTTTACTACGCCTTCTAAGCTATTAGAATATATGAGAAGACAAGTGATAGACACTAACTTCGTCTCATATCTCATTTATCAGGATTCTCATAGCTTTTCTAGTGAAGAAATAAGAGAAATAAAGGAAATCAAGAAACATCTTCCTTTAGACTGTTCAAGTATTCTTTATGGACTTCATCATCATGAGTTCTTAAAGAAAAATATTCATACTACATTGCATGTTGATTCTTCTAAGGTAGAATGTACACATTTCTTATGTCATGATGATTATTTCAATACAGAAAAGAAACAGGTTATATTTGTAGAAAGCTATGAAGATATTCTTTATTATGCTGAAAAACTGAATGTCAATCTTGTGATTCATCAATTTATGAATCATGCATCTCAGTATCGCATCATGCATGAGTTTAATAAAAAGGGTGGTCTTTTGATCGTATCTGATATAGCTTCACGCTATTTATCTTTGCATTGTGACACAGTGATTCATCTAGGCACTACTCATATAGACCAATACATGTCTCATTTATCCCGTGTTTTAGGTGTGAAGCATTCCTATATCTATGATACTCATATCACTAAGAAACAGCTTGAAGGAGTTGTTATTACTATTTCAAAAGAGGATTATGAGACAAAACATCATCTTCTTTATGAAACAATAACTAAAAATCCAGACATGCTTCAAACATTACAGACTGATCAATTAATCACGATTATCCATCATTTAGCCCTATAGGAGAAAAATGTTGTTATTTTTTTAACAATAATAATTCCCTTATATAGGGCTTTTTTTAAATGTGTAATCAATTACAGAAAAGAAAGCGTTTGCAAGTAAGCCCTTACAAGTGTATAATGAAATAAGTGAAAAGACATAAGGAGGATTTAGTAGTTATGAAAAAATATGTTTACTTATTTAGCGAAGGTAACAAGGATATGCGTAATCTCCTTGGTGGTAAAGGTGCCAACCTTGCTGAAATGACAGGTATCGGTTTACCTGTACCTCAGGGATTCACAGTGACTACAGAAGCTTGTACACAATATTATGAAGACGGAAAAATGATCTCAGTTGATATTAAAGGACAGATCGTTGAACACGTTAAAAAGCTTGAAGAAATCACTGGAAGAACTTTAGGTGATCCAAAGAACCCATTATTAGTATCTGTACGTTCTGGTGCAAGAATCTCAATGCCAGGTATGATGGATACAGTATTAAACTTAGGTTTAAATGATGAAGTAGCTAAGGAATTCGCTGCAACAACTGGAAATGAACGTTTCGTATATGATTCATATCGTCGTTTCATCCAGATGTTCGCTGACGTTGTAATGGGATTCCCAAAATCAGATTTCGAACATAAATTTGATGCAATTAAAGAAGAAAAAGGTGTTGAATTCGATACTGAACTTACTGCCGAAGACTTAAAAGAAGTTGTTGCAGTTTATAAAGAAGCTTATAAAGCACATGCAGGTGTTGATTTCCCTCAGGACCCAATCGAACAGTTATTAGCTGCAGTTGAAGCTGTATTTGGTTCTTGGAATAATGACCGTGCTATCACTTATCGTCGTTTAAATGATATCCCAGGTTCTTGGGGTACAGCTGTAAACGTTCAGCAGATGGTATATGGTAACAGAAGTGATAAGTCAGGTACTGGTGTTGCCTTCACTCGTAACCCAGCAACTGGTGAAAATAAATTATTCGGTGAATATTTAATGAACGCTCAGGGTGAAGACGTTGTTGCTGGTATCAGAACACCTCAGCCAATTGCTACATTAAATGAAGTTATGCCAGAATGTTATGAACAGTTCCAGAAGATCTGCCATATTCTTGAAGATCATTATAAAGATATGCAGGATATGGAATTCACAATTGAAGATGGTAAATTATTCATGTTACAGACTCGTAACGGTAAGAGAACAGCTCAGGCTGCTTTAAAGATTGCTGTTGACATGGTTGATGAAGGCATGATTAATGAACAAGAAGCATTATTAAAGGTTGAACCAAAACAGTTAGACCAGTTATTACATCCAAACTTCGATAAAGAAGACTACAAGGCTGCAAAGGCTGTTGCTACAGGTTTAGCTGCTTCTCCAGGTGCTGCTACTGGACATATCTACTTCACAGCTGAAGATGTTCAGGAAGCTCATGCTAATGGTGTACAGGATATGATCCTTGTACGTAATGAAACTTCTCCAGAAGATATCGAAGGTATGAACTTAGCTAAAGGTATCTTAACTGTACGTGGTGGTATGACATCTCATGCAGCAGTAGTTGCTCGTGGTATGGGTACTTGCTGTGTTGCTGGTTGTGGTGTATTAAGAGTTTCTGAAGATAAGAAGACATTAACATTACCAGATGGTACAGTATTAACTGAAGGTGATTATGTATCATTAAATGGTTCTACTGGTGAAGTATTTGCTCAGAAGATCAAGACTGTTCCTGCTGCAATTAGTGGTGATTTTGAAACATTCATGGCTTGGGCTGATAAAGAAAGAAAATTATTAGTAAGAACTAATGCGGATACTCCAAGAGATGCTAAACAGGCTGCTACATTTGGTGCTGAAGGTATCGGATTATGCCGTACTGAACATATGTTCTTCGAAGAAGAAAGAATCTTCAACTTCAGAAGAATGATTACTGCAGAAGATGTAGAAACTCGTAAGGAAGCATTAGAAAAGATTCTTCCATACCAGAGAGGAGACTTTGAAGAATTATTCAAAGCTATGGATGGATATAGTGTTAATATCCGTTTCTTAGATCCACCTCTACATGAATTCTTACCTCATACTGATGAAGAAATCAAACCATTAGCTGAAAGCTTAGGTATGACTTTCGAAGCATTAAAGGAAAGAGTAGAATCATTAAAAGAATTTAACCCAATGATGGGTCACAGAGGATGCCGTCTTGCTGTTACTTATCCAGAAATCGCTGAAATGCAGACAAGAGCTGTCATTGAAGCTGCAATCAACGTAACTAAGGAAACAGGACATACAGTTACTCCAGAAATCATGATCCCATTAGTTGGTGATGTAAAAGAATTAAAGTATGTTAAGAATGTAGTTGTTAAGACTGCTGATAAGTTAATTGCTGAAAGCGGATTAGATATGAAATATGAAGTTGGTACTATGATTGAAATTCCAAGAGCTGCAATCACAGCTGATAAGATTGCAACTGAAGCTGAATTCTTCTCATTTGGTACTAATGACTTAACTCAGATGACATTCGGTTTCTCAAGAGATGATGCTGCTAAGTTCTTAGGCGATTACTATTCTAAGAATATCTATGAACATGATCCATTCGCTACTGTTGACCAGGAAGGCGTTGGTGAATTAATGAAGATTGCATCTGAAAAGGGAAGATCAACTCGTCCTGATATCAGACTTGGTATCTGTGGTGAACATGGTGGTGATCCAAAGACAGTAGAATTCTGCCATAAGATTGGATTAACTTATGTATCTTGCTCACCTTACCGTGTACCAATCGCTAGACTTGCTGCTGCTCAGGCTGCTGTAAAAGAAAAAATGGGTATTTTGTAATAACTACTTATCCTTTCACTAGGCCGTTCTTATGAACGGCCACTTTTTTATACCAAAATTATATGATATAATGACATGTAAGAAGGAATATAAGAACATGAAATTACAACTAACATTAAACAGTCTTGCCTTAATATTATGCTGTGGTGATTTGATTCCAAGTTCCACGCAGCCTATAAGTACACAAGAGTGGCAGGAAATAGAGAAAAAATCAAAATCAGCCCATAAAGAACCAAGTATGATTACAGGGATGAGTATTGATACATTAACCCAGATTATAGGTTTAGATGAATTTACAGCTCATAAGATAGAAAAGAGACAAAAGCTCTTACCAGATCTTTTTTATGCACTGCAGAATCTAGAAAACCAGGATATTGGTGTCACAACTATCTACGAAGAAGATTATCCTGCAAGTCTAAGAGTATTAGGAACTAAGATGCCTTTAGTCATTAGCTATATAGGTGATTTATCTTTAAGTTATGGTGTTAATATATCAGTTGCTGGTCCACAGATGATGAACAAGACAATGCGTCATGTCACTAAAGAAATTATGAAAAAAATTTCAAAGGAAGGCTATACAGTAGTTGTTGGTGGTTCTAAGGGTGTAGAAGAGCTGGCCTTAAGAACACAGCTAACTAATAACGGGAATGCGGTATTATTTGTCGCAGATCATATGTTCGATAAGATTAGACTGTATTCTAAATATATTAAACAGAATAAATTAGTTATTATGACTGCCAATGATCCATATGCTTTATTTGATGTTACTCATGCATTAGATAAGAATCTTTATATTTGTGGTATGGTCTTTGCACAGATAGTAACAGGTACGCATATTGGTAGTGGCCCTGTCTGGTTTACTTCTATTCAGAATATCCATTCTCATTGGACAAGACAGCTTGTTTATGAAACATTGGATTATAGTGGTAATATTAGACTTATTGAAATGGGAGAAGCCCATTTTACTGATGAAGATTTAAAATCAGAAGTTACTTTAGCTGAAATATTAGATAATCATGAGACAGTTATTAAGAAGGATGATCCAAGTATTGATCAAATGACAATATTTGAATTCATAGAGGATAAGTGTGAAACAAAAATCAATCAAAACGTATAAAAAAAGACGAACTTAAAAACAAGT
>NZ_QTUM01000109.1:0-1683 GCF_003435615.1 Catenibacterium sp. AM22-6LB | reverse complement strand
CTAATCATTTTTAAGCGCCTTTTTATTTAATGTCCTTGACACGGGGTCCACATTAGAATTTTTTATGATCCTTTTTGACAGCCAGTATGCAAAACTAAGTAAATGTCAAATAACATATTGGATGAGAATCAAATGTTTTTAGATACCAAATTGTTGATAAATATCTAATTATCAGTTACATCAAGAAAACAAAAGAATTCTTAAAAAATTTTAACTAAAATATTAAAATTTATTAAATCATATACACATGCAGTACCATTTATATAACCACATGCCGATATGTGATATAATATTTTTACTTAAATTCATATGATAATGCCTATTTTTATGCATTAGATTTAAGTGTATTAAATCAGTGTGCTCAAACAGTACGTAAGAACAAAGTAAACATCTCAATGAAGAATGGTTCTATTGATACAACAGTCAAAACAGAAGATAAAGATAGTTATTTATATTTATCTGTTCCTGTAGATGATGGTTGGGATGTATTAATGAATAACGAGAAGGCAGAAGTAAAATCATTTGGAAACTGCTTATATGCAATTAAAATTCATTCTGGTACTAATAAAATTACTATGAGATATCATACAAACACAAAAAACTTGGTATTGGCTTAACAGCAGGGGCAATACTATTTATTCTTGCGAATGCAATCTATAGAAAAAAATATTGTAAGGAGAATTAAAATGAAAGGTTTATTAAGTATTATAATACCATCTTATAATGAAGGACTATTAATTGATAATACTGCGAATGTAGTAGTAGATATCATGACAGAACATAAGATTCCTTATGAAATCTTATTTGTGGATGATGGTTCTAAGGATGATACTTGGAATAGAATCCAAACAGCATCAGAGAAACATGAACATGTAAGAGGTGTTCATTTTTCTAGAAACTTTGGTAAAGAATCTGCAATTACTGCAGGTTTAACATATGCAAAGGGGGATTGTTGTGTTGTCATGGACTGTGATTTACAACATCCACCAATTAAAATTGTAGAAATGTATAAATTATGGCAGGAAGGATATGAAGTTGTAGAAGCTGTCAAAGAGGATAGAGGAGAAGAATCAGGTATCCATAGATTTATGGCTAATACTTTCTATAAGATCATCTCTAAGTTGACTAATATCGATATGATGAATGCATCAGACTTCAAGCTTCTTGATAGAAAAGTTATGTTGGTACTACTTAACATGAAAGAAAAGAATTCTTTCTTTAGAGCTTTATCTTCATGGGTAGGATTTAAGACAACACAGATTCCATTTAGAGTAGCTGAAAGAGAAGCAGGGGAATCAAAGTGGTCTACTAAATCACTAGTTAAGTATGCAATACTTAATATTACTTCTTTCTCTTCTGCACCTATGCAGATTGTCACTATTTGTGGTTTTATCATGTTACTTGTCTCTGTAATATTTGGTATTAACTCAATTGTGCAGTATATAAATGGTACAGCTTTAGGAGGTTTTACTACAGTTATTCTACTTCAGTTATTCTCTAGTAGTATTATCATGATCTGTCTTGGTATTATTGGTTACTATATTGCACAGATTTATGATGAAATCAAAGGAAGACCTAAGTTCATCGTTTCAGAAGAATGTTAGAATGGATGTGATTGATCACATCCTTTCGTATTATAGAACTAGAAGTTATTCAAGTAATAATTCTAGTTTTTTATTTTAT
>NZ_QTUM01000108.1:0-1708 GCF_003435615.1 Catenibacterium sp. AM22-6LB | reverse complement strand
GGGTCACGAAATAAATATCCTTTTTTTATCGTGTCCTTTTTACAGGGTCCATTTTATTCAAATCGAATATCTCTATCCTTTATGGTTTACTTTACGAAATTATTATGCCTTCTTTTGAATTAATAGTGGACTTCCAATTGTATTCAATTTTTAGGTGAGGTGGATGTGTCCAGCGTATTGAATGGACTTTTCTGCCATAACGAGTTGTCTTCCATTAGCGGAATACTCTCGCAATAAATAAATTTTTTACAAATATAATAAAAGCCCTATTTCTCTTCTGGTTTTTCATCCAAGATTTCTTTTATTACATTTGTTAATTTTGTACTTGAGATTCCATCTGTATGAGGCAAATAAACAATTTCAACATTGCATTTTGAAAATTGTTTTTCAAATTCATTCCATTGTTTTGTCCCTTTCCAATCAGATCCAACAAACATTTTATCAAATTTATGTTTTTCCCAAGCAGCAAATTTATTCTTATCTATTTGTGGAACAACTTTATCAACATATTTTAAAGCTGAGACAATCTCCATTCTTTCTTGAAAAGGAATTACAGGTGTTTTACCTTTTTCTTTTCTAACTAAATCATCTGTACTTACTCCAACAATAAGGTAATCACATTGCTTTCTTGCATTTTTTATTACGTTTAGATGTCCAATATGAAACATATCATAAACTCCTGTTGTATATCCAATTATCATTCTAATTTCCTTCTTTCTTAATCATCAATTTTTTCAAATATATATTCGCATATTTTTTGCGAAGCATATCCATGTTCAAAACTACCAATTTTTTTAATAAATTTTAACAAGTCACTTCTATATTTTAAATCATTAAAATCTTTAATACATTTACATAATTGATCCATGTCTTTTGTAATTGGGAAAGGTAATTCATTTATATCAAAATATAATTCTCTTTCGTTTGCTAAATATTCTTCTAAATCAGGAGTAAATAAAATACATATTTTATTCGCAACTGCCATATCAAACATCGATGAAGAAAAATCAGTTATAAGAATATCCGCAGCCGCAAGTAACTCTTGCATATCTGAATAATCACTCATTGCTATTGCATTTTCCACTTTTACATTATTTAAAACATTTGGATGCAATCTTGCACCTATAATCCATTCATCGCCTAAAAATTCATTTAATTTTTTAAAATTCATACCTAAAAAATCAGATTTTTTATTTTTTCTGAATGTCGGAGCATATAAAATCATCTTCTTGTTTTCAGGTATTTTATAATAATCATAAACTTTTCTTTTAACATGTTCTGTATCATTCAGTAATATGTCACATCTAGGTGTTCCACATTCTAAAATTTTCCCATCATACCAAAATGATTTTTTAAATATGTTTGTGCTGAATTGGCATCCTGAAATTAATAAATCTATTTTTTTTGAATCATTAATTGCATCATTAACATATTTTTCATCTAAATAAAGAATAGCATCCCCCTCTATTTTTTTTAGTCTTAAAGAACTATGCCATGTTTGTATATAAACTTGTTCCTTTCTTTTTTTCCAAAAATAAGCTTCTCCTGTACGCATATTGCAAATAATAAATTTTGCAGTATGTAACTCTTTTAAATATTCAATAGAAAAATAATAAACTATTCTAACTTTTGATTTTAATTCTTTTGGATGATTATTCGCTCGTAATTGCACTAGCAGTCGCAGACCTATGCACCACCCCTGTCGCAT
>NZ_QTUM01000107.1:0-1781 GCF_003435615.1 Catenibacterium sp. AM22-6LB | reverse complement strand
GACAATAGCAAGCTGCCAGGTCCTTTTTTTATGCCTTCCGACAGGAGGGCTTTTTTATTGCAAAGAAAAAGGACCACTAAGGTCCTAATGTACATGGAATACTTGAATTAATAATAACCAAGCTAAACCATAATATGTTACAACAGCAACTAAATCATTGATTGTAGTAATTAAAGGTCCTGATGCAACGGCTGGGTCAACCTTAATTTTATGGAAAAACATTGGAATGACTACACCAACCAAACTTGAGAAGACCATAGCCACAAATAAGGAAACACCCACACATCCAGAAAGAATGAAAGCATCCATAAATGGTCTATTTTTAGCAATCATAATATAGAATCCAATAAATAAGAATGAAAGTAATCCAAGGATCATTCCATTACTAAGTCCAATATTTAATTCTTTTAAGATGAATTTAAGTTTATCTTTAGTAGAGATATTTTCATCTACAAGTAATCTGATTGTAACCGCAAGAGATTGTGTTCCTACATTACCGGCCATATCTAAAATAAGTGATTGGAAACATACAACAATCGCAATTTCAGCAACTACAGATTCAAATAAACCAACTACTGTAGAAACAATCATGCCAAGGAATAAAAGAAGAATTAACCAAGGAAGTCTTTTCTTCATACCATCTTTTACTGTTTCATCCAAGTCTGACTGTTCAGTCATACCGGCAAGTTTTGCATAATCTTCATCCTGTTCATCTTCAATGAAATCAGTGATATCCGTAGAAGTAATAACACCGATAATCTCATTATCATCATTGAGTACTGGAATTGAGTCTTCTTCATATTCACGGATTTCATCAATACAATCACTAATCATCTCATGAGCATAAACATGTGGATAAGAAGTTGCGATAATTTCTTCTAAATCATCATTCTCTCTTGCAACAATCAAATCCTTTAAATCAATCGCACCATAATACTGGTTATGATCAGTTACATAAATAGTATTGATATTATCATGAGTACTAGATTGTCTAACTAATTCCTTCATCGCTTGTCTAATAGTTAAACCACGTTCAATAGAAATAAAGTTAGTTGTAATTTCATGCCCAATCTGATCGGGATTAAACGATTTGATTAAAAAGATGTCTTCTCTTCTTTTAACATGTAAATAAGGAAGAAGACGACTCTTAGTATTTTCATTTAAGTTTTCTAAGATATCAACTGCATCATCTAAATCCATCTTATTAAGAAGCATTGCATACTTCTTGTAACCAAAGTCCTGAATATAATCTTCTGGATCTTCGATATAACCGATAATAGATGACAGTCTCTTTATATCAAAATAATCAAAGAATAGTTTTCTTTCTTCTTTAGGTAATAATTCAAATGCTTCTGCAATATCTTTGTCATGATATTCATCTAATAAATTTCTTTTTTCTTCAATTGTATGATCTGAAGAAATAATGTGTAGAATATCCTGCACATAATCATTGTTGTACTTTCTTTCTGTCATGATGTATTCCTCTCTTTCATAATGTGATTATGATGAGCAAATACCAATGAAAGTCCTAATAGTATAGAGGAGCAGTCATTGATTTTTGATCATTAGTATTGTGTCTTGATTGTCGCTCGTGACTGTCCATCTATACCACCTCACTTTCTGTCCATTACTTTTTATAACAAAATCTAATAAAAAAGTAAAGCAAAAAAGCACCCATTAAATCAACATTATTTTCATAATTCTTAAGAAAACGTAAATTATTTTCAAAAAACACTTTACAAACGTGCGGATATTGGGTATTATAGACAGGCAGTCCGGGA
>NZ_QTUM01000106.1:0-1885 GCF_003435615.1 Catenibacterium sp. AM22-6LB | reverse complement strand
AGACAAACTATTAAATGTCAATAAATAGTTAAATTTTCTAGAATTTATTGATTTTATAGGCATTTGTCTTGGTTTAGAGGTGAATCCTCTATAAAAATCCTCTTTCTTTTCTAAAAAAGAGTACACTTAAAAGAACTTTCCAACGCAAAACAGTTGAAAGCTCTTACATTAAACTTTTACTTACTGTTAAGCAGGTATCATTTCATCTGTTTTGATGTAGACAAATCTATGTAGTTCACCATTAATATCAGAATACTGATAAATCTGTTTTCTAGTATTTTTAGGAAAGTCTAATGATATTGAATTGAAGAACGTATCTCGGGTTTCTTCTGGTAATCTCATGATATGATCATGTAAGATTACAAAACTGCTTTTATTTTTCATAATTGAATAGATATATCGTGCAATCTTGTTTGCGATTGCAATGTTAGCCAGCTTATGTCTTTTCTTGTTTCCATTCTTTATTCTTTCAAACTGATGTTTGAGAACAGGATTATGACGTCTGGCAAACTCAGCAATCATATAAATTGCATGTCTAAGATATCTAGAACCTTTTTTAGAGATCTTGCCCATAGTTTCTACAGATGTCCCAGAGCGTTTGTTTCTTGGGCTTGTTCCTGAATAAGAAACAAAACAGTCTGCGTTTTTAAATCTTCTTATATTACCAGTTTCAGCAATAACAGTTGCAGCAGTTATAGGACCGCATCCTGTAATTGTAAGAAGCAGTTTATAAGCTGGATTTAAAGAAGCAATATCTTTAATATATCTTTCAATTGATTTGAGCTGACCTTTTATATTTTTAATGTTTTCAACAAGGTCTAGAATGATACTTTTTCCATAGGAAGAAATATCATCAGGAACTAAAGTATCCTGACATAGTTCAAAGAGCTTATCTACTTTATCCATTGAACAACGATGCTTGGTTGCTTCATAAACGACATCAAACACTTCAACTCTAGAAGCATTTATGATATCATGTGTCGTAGGATATGAAGATAAGACAGCGATAAAAGCAGCTGATTTAGGTTCGAAAACATATTGAAGTTCAGGAAACAAACAATCGCATTGGGCAATGAGACGGTTGATTTCTTGAAAATAGATTTTTTTGATCTGATAATGTCTGTGTACTAAAGCTTTCAAATCTTGATATCCGTTTTTATTTTCAAAAACGTTGTCATTGACATATTGAACATCTGAATCAGTGCCAATGATAGTAGAAATAGTCTGAGCATCCAAAGGATCTGATTTAGCGATATTATGAGCAATGCGCCATTGATTGACAAAATCGGTATTAAGAAATTTGATGCTTTCGTTTTCATAAAGATTCGCTTTGATGTAGTCATAGACATTAGTAGAATAGATACCAGTAACTTCTAAAGCAAAACAGATACTGGTACAGTTAACATCAGAATAGCTTCTAACAGTTTCTAAAAAAGAAGAAACTTCTGATTTAACAAACTTAAAAGATAATTTTTTACGCAAGAATTTAGGTTTAACAGATCTACGATCACTGACCTTGAGGATAGCAGCATCTGCTTTACCTTTAGAGACGTCCATGCCAACATAAAGAATATAATTGTTTTCCATAAAATAATGACCTTCTTTCTATGTAATCGGTTTTGAATTGCACCTCTAAAGCAAGACAAACGCAACCTCGCAAATACGGAGACAAGTGTAGAAACACTGCTGCAACAAACTAATTCGGGTATAAAGTGATGTCAAGTCTAAAGGATTAAGTCTTTTTGAAGTGGACGTACATGAAGTAGCCACAGGGGAGAAGAATAAAACCTTCATTCAAAACAAAACTATTATCTTAAAATTAGAATGTACAATCAATAATGAATCGATAGAATTCATTAACTGATTACGTACATATTATACGAGG
>NZ_QTUM01000105.1:0-1959 GCF_003435615.1 Catenibacterium sp. AM22-6LB | reverse complement strand
TTGATTATATATTTGTGTCCGCGCAACGAAGGCGCGGGGAAATGGAGGAAAATATGAAAGTTATTTTATTAGAAGATGTAAAAAAAGTAGGTAAGAAGGGTGAAATCGTTAATGTATCTGACGGTTATGGACAGAACTTCTTAATTAAGAATGGTAAAGCTTTAATAGCAACAGAAACAGGTAAGAAGATTGTTGCCCAGCAGGAAGAAGAAAAGAAACAGGAAGACTTAAAGAAGAAAGAAGAAGCTCAGGAACTTGCAAAGAAGCTTGAAACTATTGTAGTAGAATTCAAGGTAAAGACTGGTAAGGATGGTAAGAGCTTTGATCATGTTTCTACAAAACATATCGCAAAGAAATTATTAGAAGAACATGGTATTAAGATTGATAAGAGAAAGTTCATCAATGCATATCCAGTAGGTGCTTTAGGAACTACTAAGTTGAAGATTGAACTTTATAAAGGTGTTATTGCGACTATCAATGTTCATTTATCTGAAAAATAAGGTGAATACTTATGGATACAAGAGAACTCCCTCATGACTTAGAGGCAGAACGTGCTTTATTAGGGGCGATGTTGATTGATAAGAATGCATGTAATGATGTCATCAACATGGCAACACCTCAGGATTTCTATCTTGATGCGCATCGACTGATCTTTACAGGCATGAAGTTCCTTCATGACGGTAATAAACCAATTGATGCCACTACAGTGACTGATTATTTAATTAACCAGAAGATATTAGAAAAAGTAGGTGGAGTAGACTACTTATTGGTACTTGCAAATTCAGTACCAACAGTCGCTCATACAACACATTATCTTCAGATATTAAATGAGAAGTCATTACTTAGAAGACTTATTAAAGAGGCTACAAACATCGTACAAGATGCTTATGGTGAAATTACTGATATTAATGATTTTATTGATACAGTAGAAAAAGATGTCTTAGAAGTCACTAGAGATAGAAATGCCGGGGAATTCAAGACAATTGAAAGTGTTGTACAGAATGTCACAGCCAGAATGAATCTCCTTCAGAAAAATGGCGGCGTTGTCTCTGGGGTAAAGACAGGCTATAAAGAATTAGATAAATTAACTTCAGGCTTCCAGCCAGGTGATTTAGTTATTCTTGCAGCTAGACCTTCTGTAGGTAAAACAGCTTTTGCCTTGAATATTGGCTTTAACTCATCACTTAATAGTGAAGAAGCTGTCGCAATATTTTCACTAGAAATGCCTGCTGAACAGCTTGTCACCAGATTAATATGTTGTGCAGGATCTATTGATAACGATAAATTAAAAACAGGTGCGATTTTAAAAGAAAATGCGAATAAATATTATGCAGCAGCAGATCGTGTCACACGTTGTAATTTATATATTGATGATACACCAGCAGTTAAGATTGGTGAAATTGCAGCTAAATGTAGAAGACTACAAAGAGAACAGGGATTAAAGATGGTTATTATCGATTACCTTCAGTTGATCTCTGGTCCATCTTCATCAAGAGAATCAAGACAGCAGGAAGTATCTGATATCTCTAGACAGTTAAAGGCATTAGCCAGAGAATTAAAGTGTCCCGTTATTGCCTTATCACAGCTTTCTCGTCAGGTTGAACAGCGTAAAGGAAAACCAATGTTGTCCGACTTAAGAGAATCCGGGGCTATCGAACAGGATGCCGATATCGTCGCTTTCCTTCATCGTGAAGACTATCAGAATAAAGAAAAAGAAGCAGAAACAAATGGCTTAACAGAAATTGTTGTGGCTAAGCACAGAAATGGTGCAACAGCCGATATCAGCCTTGTATTTGAAAAACAATACTCACGTTTCTCAGATTACTATACAGGTCCAGAAAACCAGAACAGTGGTGAAGGACTTAGAATTTAAAAGCAGTGGCACATGCGCCACTGCTTATTTGTGCGACAGGCAGTCGCTTATATGTCATGTCAAACAGGGGCATGGCATTTTCTACT
>NZ_QTUM01000104.1:0-2158 GCF_003435615.1 Catenibacterium sp. AM22-6LB | reverse complement strand
GGGTCACGAAATAAATATCCTTTTTTTATCGTGTCCTTTTTACAGGGTCCATTTTATTCTTACTATGTAGTTTTTTGTATGATCAATCAAAATCATGGAGGCTAATTCACTACGTGAAGCAGAAAGGTAAGATGTTTCCCCCACTCTAGAAAGGAGTACTGTGCACGAAATTCGCAAAAAAGATTCAACAGGATATTTGAAATTTTAGTGTGTGTTTACAATGAGTCTATTATAAGTTTTCGTGCAATCCGGACAATGATATTTATATATTTGGAAATGATTATTGCATATATGTTCAGTAATTTCTTTGTTGTTTGGTATAAAAATGATGATATCGAAACTAGGTGAAATAATAGTATTTCAAAGTTCATATGAATAGTATCGCCAAAAGTAGCATCACTGTTATTTCAACATATAAAAGTTATAAAATAAATAATAAAATAAATAATAAAATATTGATAAAGTCTACTAATTATAGTTTTTTCGTTGTATAATGCTTTTGTTTTACATGTTCACTTTCTTTTGTAATGTTTTATTAAACTTATTGAATATCAGAAAGTATTGTAAGATATTTTTTTATGAAAAAAGTTGTAAAATGGGTGGTTCGTTCTTAAAACTAAACGTTTGGTAAAACCGAATAACAAAAGTGAGTTCCATTATAATAATAGAGATATTCTCAATGAATCGGGGACTTATAATGTTTTTAGGACTGAGCTATTACAAAATGCGTAAGGTTATTGGAAACAAAAAAGATTACGACAAAAAAGGAGGCTAGAGAAAACTATGATACAAAGTATAAAGAATATATTTAAAACAAAAATACGATTTAGTTTGAACCGCCCCTGTCAAGTAGACAGGTGAAATAATTAAAAACATGTACCTATGCCTGCCACGTAGTGGCAGGCATATTTTTATGCATAATGTGTCGCCTTATTCTCAGGTATTGGATACTGAACTGGATTCTCATTGCACAATGCTTCACTTCTTACTTCATAAGGTGTTCTCACACCAAATCTTCGTTGATATCTTTCATGACTGTAATATCTTATCCATTCTTTTATTGCTTCTTCTAATTCCTCTCTCGTTTCATATTTCTTGCCATAATGATATATCTCACATTTAAGTATTCCCCAGAATCCTTCCATTGGTCCATTATCAATGCAGCAGTGAACTCTGGACATGCTCTGTTCCATGCCATTATCCTTAAGCATACGCACAAAGACAGGACTCGTATACTGGAAACCTCCATCACTATGAAATAACGGATGTGCTCCTGGATTAGCTTCTACAGCTGATCTGAATGTATTGAAGACAAGTCTATTATCGTTACGGTCATTTATTTCATATCCTACTGGATATCTGTCATAAAGATCTAGTATCAGGCTTAGATATAGCTTATTTTCATTATTCTTTCCATATTTGAACTCAGTGACATCTGTTACCCATTTTTCATTAGGTCTTGATGCATTAAAGTCTCTTTTAAGATTATTCTTGGCTGTATTATTGCTTTTTCTGACTGTACAGCTTCTTCTTTTTGGTCTTATGATTGACTTGATGCCAAGTATTTTCATCACCTTGTAGACCTGCTTGTTATTATAGTTCTTGTTTTCATCTCTGTTTATTCTATTTGCCATCATTCTGTAGCCATGCGTATGTTTGAATTTCACATCATACTTTCTTATAAAGTCTGCCAGTTCCTCATTTTCAAGATCTCTTTCGCTCTTATTGCGTCTAAGCCATTTATAATAATTCGCCCTCTTTACACCTAATATCTCAAGCATAGCTGATAGGCTTACCTCTTTGTCTTCTTCCTTGATTTCCTTGATTGACTGATATTCATTCTCGAATCTGCTTGTTCTGCATATCCTCTCCTTTCTATCTCCTCCACTTTTTTTAACAGTCTTATCTCCAGATGAGCTCTCTCAAGCTCACGTTCCTTTTCTCTCAGCTGTTTCTTTAGAAGGCCAAGTTCATCTAGCTCCTCATCCTTTTTACGGCGTCCACGTCTGTCTGATAAGCCTTCTTCACCTTTTTCTCTGTACTTTCTGACCCAGTTAAATACGTTTGAATATGTCACATCAAATACTTTGCATGTTCCTGAATAATCAAGATTGTGTTCCATGCAGTACTTTACTATCTCTATTCTTTCTTCTTTTGT
>NZ_QTUM01000103.1:234-2451 GCF_003435615.1 Catenibacterium sp. AM22-6LB | reverse complement strand
AGTTTGAAGTCCGCAGGATTTTAAGTCCTGTGCGTCTACCAGTTTCGCCACCAGGGCACTTCGCAATCGAGACTACTCGTATAATATACAATGAATTCAAAGGTTTTGCAACCCCTTTTTTAAAATTATTTTTTAAGTTTATAAAATATGCACTATATATCAATGTTTTTTCATGTATCTTTTTTTAGTAAATCTTAATAGAATCTTCAGATTCATAGATATATTCTGAGTAATCACCTTCAAATACAGCTAAATGTTCAAAAAAATGACTCACTAAATTGATATTTTTCATCTCTTCTTTGGTAAACCACCCCACTTCACCTTCATAACTGCTTCTTAATTCTCCACTAAATTTTGTTGCAGAAAATAAAAATACAATATATCTACCCGATTTTACCCAGAATTGTTTCACTCCTACTAAACGGGGATTCTTCATAGTTAAACCAGTTTCTTCTTTTACTTCTCTTATTGCAGATTGTACAATTGATTCTCCAGGTTCTATATGCCCTCCAGGAAATGTATATCCCTGCCAATCTTTTTTAACTCTATTCTGCAGTAAATACTCATCTCCATCTTTAATCATGCAGAGATTAGTCAATTCAACCATTTCAGTTCTCATAGCACTTTCTCCTCATATATCGCTTCTCTAAGCTTTATAAACCATTATACATAAGCAGTTGTCATATATATACAAAAATGCCCTCAAAACGCTTATTTATGCATATTACAATAGAGATGCACTAAAACTATCCCCATGTGTAAAAAACCGCAATATTGCACGTTTCATTCTTCTATCAGATGCATATTAAGACATTCTCATTAGATATAATGTATCATGAGGGCCAGATCCAATATATTTTTCCTACTAAACTTGCAAGTAAGCATGTCACTACTAGCAAGCTTATTTTTAATAATAATCCATCTTTTATCTCCTTCATCTTTTTTAGTTAACTTTTCTATATATTATTTTCATATCCAAAACTATTAAATATATGCAAAAAAAGAACATACATTTTCGTACGTCCTTATATCAAAACAAGTTTATGACCTCATTATATCCTATAATACTTCTTTCACTTTAATTCTTGATACAAACCAATGAAAAATAATACAGAATAATAATGCAAAGACAACACCAAATATATTCTGGATTAATCTTAAACTTACTGCACCCTTTAATCCATATAGCTCTGTCGCAATAGCTAATGCACCAAATGTATTAAAGACAGCCTGCCAGCCATATTTTGTAGAAAACCCTACGCCAATACCACCAATGACACCGATAAATGCATAGATTGGTGAAGGAAGCAAGAAATATAACACTGTAAAACATGAAACACCTGCAATATTTCCAATAATTCTTTTACGTACTCTATACTGCATATCGTCCATAAGTGGTAAGATTACAGACATTGCGGCAATACCAGCCCACATAGCACGTGGCATATCACAGAGTTCCGCAATACATATTACAACTGGCACACAGATAATCTGACATAGCTGCCATTTTGTTCTAGTAGAAGAAAGATCAAATTCTTGTAATAAATGCATTACATGCTTATTATAAGTTCTATGCTTATGGTTTCGATAGAACACGATACAGGTAAGAACTGCACCTACAGCCATTCCAGCAAGTCTCATCAAATAACTCTTTCCAGATACATCATAACCATATAATAGTAAATATCCTAGAACGAGTGTAGATTGATTGAACATAGATGGATTATGACATCCTAGGAATACTAATATAGCTAATGCACCAATATTTACCAACATTCCTGCAACTGGAGGAAGTTTATTAGCCAGGTGTGAACATAAAGTCATATTAATGAAAAATAATGCCAGAAGCACTGTAGATTGTCCTGCATGAATTTCAAAGTCTGCCTGTCTAAATACCATTATACATAAGAGAACAACCACTCCAGCAATACTATTCTCACTTCCAAATAAAATACTAAATAATGTTACAAAGAGAAAGCAGAATGCCACTGTGATCGCAATTTTAAAAAGATAAACTGCTATATGATATAGTTTCTCTTTTGTTGTTTGACTGTTTTTAATTAACTCTTTTGAGCCTTTCTGATTCAATTGTAATTCCTGGTAAAATTTCATATAATACCTCCTTAATCAAAATACAAAAAAAATCAGGATTT
The DNA here is from genome assembly GCF_003435615.1 of Catenibacterium sp. AM22-6LB. Taxonomy (NCBI): domain Bacteria; kingdom Bacillati; phylum Bacillota; class Erysipelotrichia; order Erysipelotrichales; family Coprobacillaceae; genus Catenibacterium; species Catenibacterium sp. AM22-6LB. The sequence goes on along the minus strand of NZ_QTUM01000103.1, from coordinate 298 downwards.
CTCCCGAGTAACATTCAATGGCGCAGGTTGAGGGATTCGAACCCCCGCAGGACGTTAATCCTCT
>NZ_QTUM01000103.1:0-224 GCF_003435615.1 Catenibacterium sp. AM22-6LB | reverse complement strand
GATTCGAACCCCCGCAGGACGTTAATCCTCTGTCGGTTTTCAAGACCGATCCCTTCAGCCGGGCTTGGGTAAACCTGCATCATTCTAATGGTGGTTCCGGCCGGAATCGAACCAGCGACACGAGGATTTTCAGTCCTCTGCTCTACCGACTGAGCTACGGAACCAAAATGGCGGTCTGGACGGGGCTCGAACCCGCGACCTCCGCCGTGACAGGGCGGCATTCT
>NZ_QTUM01000102.1:0-2452 GCF_003435615.1 Catenibacterium sp. AM22-6LB | reverse complement strand
GATAATCAAAGAAATGTGATATTTCCACTTGACAATCGTCATTTCATAACAGAATTAAAAAATTTGTATACGAGTGAAGAGTGGATTAAGGAAAGAGATTCTATCATTAAACAGATCAATTCTGATTGGCTCTTATGTGATATATACGCCCATGAGAACCTTCATAAACAATTACTTGATAGTATAATAAAAAGTAACAATAAAAGCTTGTTGAAACAATATACTCATCTTCTTAAAGATGAATATCCTGAACAGTTACTTCATATGTATAGAGTGGCTGTTGAAACAGAGGCAGAGCATGCAAGAAGTAGATCATATTATCATCAATTAGTAGGAGATTTAAGAGTCATGAAATCTATTACTGGTGGTGATAAAGTCGTAGATGAAATTATCAAGAAATGGAAGGATCAATACAAAAACAGAACTGCAATGATGGATGAGTTAAGCAGAATATAAGTCCGGTGTGATTTTCTTATTGTATGCTTGGCAGGGCACTCATTCAGTCTGACTACAAGACATTACCGTAAAGTGAAGAAGTGTTATCGCAATTTCTTTGAGCGTACTTGTAGAAATAATATTAATATTACTTCTTTTCTACCTTGCTATAATAAAACTATACATTGGAGGTACCTATATGGAATGGGAAACTTATTTTCAAAAACGAATATTGGATAGGGGGTATGACTATTATTTTGATGAACGCGTAGAAGATTTACGTGTTAATTCTAATAGGATTAAAGCAGTTGTTAATGGGACAGATTTTTATCATGTAGAAATCAAATTAAATGGAAATAAAATAATAGGCATGTCCTGTGATTGTCCTTATGCATTAGATGGACATAATTGTAAGCACATGGCAGCTGTTTTATATGAGTGGCAATTAAGAGTGACTCATCCAGAAATAGATAGTTTACAGCTTGTTGAAGATGCTTCAGAAGAGGATGTACGATCATTTCTTATTCAAGTACTTGATGATAATCCTGATTTAGTAGAAACCTTTAAACAATATACGCAAAATGAATTTTCTCTAGATACAATGATTGATGATTTGGAGGGAGTTTGTGATTCTTATAGTGATGGTTATCATTATATCGATTATGAATTTAGCCGTGATTTTTGTGATAACTATGAAGGTGCTGTTGATAAGTGGCTTGATGTTTTAAAGAAAAGGGATCAATATTCCCTCGCATTTAGATTCTTATTAAAAGCTTATGAAGTATTCTATAAGCTAGATATTGAGGATAATGGAGGTGAAACGGTTGCACTTTCTGTTATCATTATAAACCAATGGGCAAATATAATTATGTGTATGGATGACTTAGAAAGATTAGAAGCTTTTGTTGAATTAGGACAATACCTCAACAGCATGAGAGATTATTATGATAGCCAAAAGATTATTGAAATATTTTTTGATTGTTTAAGTGGTAAAGAATTCTTAAAGCTGAAGCTTGATCTTGTGAAAAAACAGTTAGACTACATAGAAAGTCATGATGATATTTTTAATAGAGGATATGCAATTGAAGGATTTGCGAAAAAGTATCTTGAACTCTTAAAGAAGAATAAAGCATCAAAGAAGGAGATAAGTGCTGTTCATAAAAAGTACTGGGAATATATTCCTATTAGAATGGACTGTGTCTATACTTGTATTAATAATAAAGAATATGACAAGGCTTTAGATTATATTGACGAATGTATTGATTTTGAATATGAAAATCAAGATCGTATGAAGTTTAATATAAAATTGAAGAAAGATATTTATAAGAAGCAGGGAAATATCAAAGCTTACAGAAAAGAATTAAAGAATTTGATTCTCTTTTTCAATGATACTAATTTAGAGGATTATGTTGAGCTGAGAAGTCTCTTTTCTGATAAAGAATGGATCAAGGAAAGAGACTCTATAATTGAACAGCTTACTCCTGGAAGGTTCTTATGTGAAATATTAGAAACAGAGCAACTATATGAACAGCTTTTAGACGTTCTTTTTAGAAGTGACGATAAATATTTGCTGCATCAATATACTGATTTGCTTAGTGAGAAATATTCTGAACAGCTGCTTCAGATATATCGAGAAAATGTTGAAAAGCAGGCTGAATCTACTGGGAGCAGAAAGCATTATTACCAAATTGTAGAAGAGTTAAGAATCATGAAATCTATTATCGGCGGTGATAAAGTCGTTGATGAAATCATCAAGAAATGGAAGATTCAATATAAAAACAGAAGCGCAATGCTGGATGAATTAAATAGAGTATAGTCCACTCCGGTGGACTTTTTTACATCCTTCTTTTACATAAAAAAGAGTCATCAAAGGAAAACGTAAATGAAGCAGCTAAATTAAATGATAGTTAGATATATTTCAATTGTTGGATACTTGTCAACCGAAATTGATAATGTCTCAAAAATAATCAAACATTAGCACCATAACGGTGCTTTTGTTTTGCAGCATAATTCGCAA
>NZ_QTUM01000101.1:487-2768 GCF_003435615.1 Catenibacterium sp. AM22-6LB | reverse complement strand
AAAAATTACTGATTATTTTTTTGAATTTTTACTTGATTTCTATTATCCAATTTTTTTATCTTATTTTTTTGTTCGCTAGATATGAGATTGTTATTCCAAATAACTTGTTTTATTGAATTAGTATCTAATTTCAGTATATGTCTGTCGGTTTTAAAACAGGCTTATTTTCAACAAATATAATTACTGTTTTTTTGAAATTATCGATAAATTGTTTTAAAATATAATAGCCCGATGGATAAGGAGATGAATTATGAAAATACTAGTTTATGATGATAATATTGATGATATTAAACAATTAGAAAACTGTATAACTAATTTTTTTAATAAAATCAACGAAGAGTATAAAATTGCATATTGTCAAACACAAAAAGAATTATTTTCATTAATCAATTCTTATGATTTATTGGTTTTAGATATTGAATTATCTGATGAAAATGGAATTGATATTGGTTTAAAATTAAGAAAGATGAAGACAGATTGTCTTGTAATCATAACAACACATTATATGAAATATGCAATTGATGGATATAAAATAGATGCTGAAAGATATTTTATTAAACCTATTGTTCAATCTGAATTTGATATAGAAATGACACATATAATGCATAAATATTATAATAATCTTCTTGGATTTTATGATGAAAAACTATCAAAAAATAAAATATATTTTAAAAATATTCTATATTTTGAGTTCTTTAACAGAAAAACGATTATTCAATTTATAAATGGAAAAAGTATTCAAACAAATTATCCATTAAAATACTGGATTGAAATTGCTAAAAATGTTCCGTTTGCTCAACCACATAAATCATTTTTAGTTAATCTCAATTACATAAGTGCTTTACAAAAGAATGATATCATTATGTTAAATGATGATTTAATTCCATTATCTAGACATTTTAAAAGAAATTTTTTAGAAGAATATAAAGAAAATTTACATGAGGTAATTTAATTATGAATATAATGATAGCTAATTTCTGCAATTTGATTTCGTTACATTATCTTTGTAGTGCATTATTAGAAAGTAGAAATTTAAAAAAACAAAAACGTTACTTTACTTTTTTTATAATGTTTATAATTATTTGCTTAGTTAATATGAAAGGCCCTTCTGCTCAAAAATCATTAGTAATTTTTATTGTTTACATGTTGTATATATTATTTCAATTTAAGATGAATTGTTTTAATATATTATGCGCTGTTATTCCTTTTTATGTATTTAGTTTATTATCAGAATTAATTATTGGTGTTATTTTACATTATTTTTTAGGATTTCATCAATTCACAAAGATAAGTTCTTTAATTTATAATATAGGTTTATTCAGTTCTGTACTTTTATTAGTATTATTTTCTTATTTATTTGTTAAATTTATTAAATATTTAAAGCTCAATTCATTTCCTAATTATCATATACTTATCTTTACTTTTCCACTTGCAACTATTTTTTTTATAGCAACACTGAATAGTTATTTTTCTCTTATAAACAATACTGGCACGATGCTCTTAATATTTTTCTCTATTTTATTATCTAATTTTTCAATTTTAACTATTTTTTTTCTAGTTATACGTTCAAATAAAATTTCTTCGGATTTAGAGTTATCGATATATAGAGAAAAAATTGTAAATGCGAAATATGATCTTTTAAAAAGCCATTATAATAACAACTTCTTTTTTTTACATGATTTGTTGCATCAATGTTATAAATTAAAATCTTATGTTGATGAAGATAATAAAGAAGATGTAAAAAAAGAATTGGATAAAATGACAGAAACTACTTTTAAAAGATTCAATTCAATATATACAAATTCCCTTGCTTTGAATTATGCAGTAAATAGCAAATTAGAAGAGCTAGAAAAAAATAAAATTAATTTTATTAGCACAATAAAATATAATGATTTTTCATTTCTTGCTTTGGAAATTCAAACAGAAATATTTTCAAAAATATTAGATTATGGTATTATACTAAATCAATTTATACCTGAAAATGAACGAAATATTATTATTAAATCACAAAAAATTGGACACCAAATTATTGTTTCAACTATAATAAAATGTAAGAAAAATGAATTAGTAAATATTGAAAAAGAAATTGAAGAAGACTTTAGAAACATTCTACAAGACATTCAGAATTGTAATACATCTGTAAAATTTGTAAATAACAATTGCATCAGTATTATTATTTATTTTATGCTTTCTGAATAAGACTCGTAACTTAAAAAGTTTATTCTTATAAAGTATATTTACATCAATACAGAATAAAAACATAATATCTATTTATTAATTA
>NZ_QTUM01000101.1:0-477 GCF_003435615.1 Catenibacterium sp. AM22-6LB | reverse complement strand
CAGAATAAAAACATAATATCTATTTATTAATTAGTAAGCGCCAAATAATATAGATAATATGAAATGACCTCCTAGTTGTCAAAACGTGGATTTAAACTCATAATAAGAATAGAAAACAAAAAGTGAGTTGTTACCATAACGACAATAGGAGGTCACTATGAAAAGTATAATTTATATTGGAATGGATGTCCATAAGAAGACATATAGTTTATGTGCATTATTGAAAGAAACTGGTGAGATTATTGGTGAAACTAAGATTCCTGCAGATGTAAGTCTTATCATCAAGTTCATTGAGAACGCCAAGAAATCAGTTGACAGTGATGATGTTCAGATCAAGACAGGCTATGAAGCAGGATGCCTTGGCTATTCTCTTTACTGGCAGTTAGCTGCAAAAGGTATCGAATGTGATATTCTTGCACCATCAACTATGCATCGTTCTGCAAAAAATAAAGTAGTGAAGAATGATAGAAGAGATGC
>NZ_QTUM01000100.1:0-2836 GCF_003435615.1 Catenibacterium sp. AM22-6LB | reverse complement strand
GCTTGCCCGGTGGTGTGAGAGGACGAAAATAATTTTAATTATTTTCTCCTACTCGATTGGAGGAAATAATGAAAGCGATATTTTTTGATATTGATGGTACAATCTACCATCCAGAGATTGGTATTAGTCAGAATACGATTGATGAAATTCATAGAGTACAGAAATTAGGCCATAAATGCTTTATCGCAAGTGGTAGACCAACTGGATTTATTTCTAAAGAAGTCAAATCCATTGGTTTTGATGGTTTTGTATTAGCTAATGGAGCACATATTGTAACTGAAGGAAAAACAATAGATTCTTTGACTTTACCTTATGAAGAAACAAAGAAACTTATTGAATATGTAGAATCACAAGGTTATGAATATATACTTCTTACAACTGATCGTTGTTATTTAAAGAAAGAGTCACCACATATGTATGAATTCTATGCTTGGTGTAATATTGATATGGATTCTTTATGCAACGATTATGATTTAGATGAAGTACTAAAGAAAACAATTAAATTAGAAATCAGATATAATAAAAAAGAAGACAGCATAGGACTTATTGAAAGACTAGGGGCTTTCTTCTATGAAAAACATGATGATAGCTTAAATATTGAAGTATCTAATATAGATACTTCTAAAGGTCATGGTATTGAAACAATGTTGAAGTATTATGGCTTAGATGTTGATGATAGCTATTGTTTTGGTGATGGAGCCAATGACTTAGAAATGTTTAAAACAGTAGGTCATCCTATCGCTATGAAGAATGCAATCCCTATGATTTATCATCATGCATCAATTATCTGTGAAGATGTATTGCATGATGGTGTGGCAAAAGAATTAAAGAGACTCTTTTAACTTCTGTGTAAAAACAGAAGTTTTTTTGTGTCTTTTACGAATGAATCATTGGCTTTTTGAATATGTTAAGTGTTGATTATGAGACTCAACACAGTAGAAATACTGTCTTAATATTATAGCTTTTTCTTATTTTACGATTTTTGTTGAATAAAAATAATAAAAATAATACAATGATATTGGAGGTGATAAACATGAACTTTGTCTGGAATACAAACGAACTGAATGCATCTGTCGTCTCCATTTATGAAACAAATATTACATTGAATACGACAGCATGTATGCATTTTGAAAATGTGAATTATGTTCTATTAGGTATTGATTATGACAATCATTGTATCGGTATCAAACCCGTGGGAAAGCAAGCCATCAATGACGGAATCTATCCACAGGACCAGCTTCATAAGATATCAAGAGGTAAGTCCTATGGAAGAATCACAAATAAAACATTTATTAAAGAACTTGCTGATTTGATTCCTCTCGATTTCAATGAAAAGAATGTTTATAAGTTTAAAGGAACATATGACATTGTTCATGAAGTTCTCATTGTTGACTACAAGGAGGGAAGACTAAATGGATAGTTTGGTAGTGTGGTCAGGTGTTATGATTGCGTGTATTGTAGTAGAAATACTAACGGTATCGCTAGTAAGTGTCTGGTTTGTGATTGGTGCTTTTGCGGCATTGATTGCCTGCTTATTGAATGTATCAGTTCCAATTCAGGTTGGTATATTCCTAGTAGTATCTGTTATATGCGCAATAGTGGCACGTCCTATGGCTGTAAAAAGTCTGAAGGGCAATATAATACATACGAATAATGATGCACTCATAGGAACGCATGCTCTCGTTATTAAGAGAATTGATGCAGATCATATGGGTGAAGTAAGAATTAAGAATCAGATTTGGTCAGCGTCTTCACTTCATAATTTGACTTTAGAAGAAGGAGAATATGGAGAAGTTGTCGCAATTGAAGGTGCACATCTAGTTGTAAAAAAGGAGGCGAACTAAGATGTTAGGTTTTATTTTAATGATTTTATTAATCGCAATTGTTGTTATTCTTATTTTCAGTACAGTAAAGATTGTTCCACAGTCATATGCTTATGTAGTAGAAAGAATTGGTGCATATGATCGTACATTAAATGTAGGTTTACATATTCTTATCCCTTTAATTGATCGTGTATCTAACCGTGTATCATTAAAGGAACAGGTTATGGACTTCGCTCCACAGCCAGTTATTACTAAAGATAACGTTACAATGCAGATTGATACAGTTGTCTATTTCTCTATCACAGATCCAAAGTTATTTACTTATGGTGTAGTAAGACCAATTAATGCGATTGAAACATTAACTGCTACTACATTAAGAAATATCATTGGTGAACTTGAATTAGATGATACTTTAACATCAAGAGATATCATTAACTCTAAGATGAGATCTATTCTTGATGATGCCACAGATCCATGGGGTATCAAGGTAACAAGAGTTGAAGTTAAAAACATTCTTCCACCAAAAGATATTCAGGAAGCAATGGAAAAACAGATGCGTGCAGAACGTGAAAGACGTGAATCTATCTTAGTTGCTGAAGGTAAAAAACAGGCTGCTATCTTAAATGCAGAAGGGGATAAGGAATCTCTTGTATTACGTGCAACAGCTGAAAAAGAAGCACAGATTGCGAAAGCTGAAGGTCAGGCTGAAGCATTAAGACTTGTTTATGAAGCACAAGCTAAAGCTATTCAGTATATTAATGAAGCAAATCCTGAATCTGCTTATATCCAGTTAGAAGGATTAAAGGCATTAAAGAACTTAGCTGATGGGCAGGCTACAAAGATTATTGTACCTAATGACTTAGCAGGATTAGCTGGTACACTTACAACTTTATCAGAATCACTTAAGGATCCAAAAAAGCCTGAGTAATAATAGTCAGAAGACAGACACTGTCTTCTGATTTTTGTGCGACAGGCAGTCGCTTATATGTCATGTCAACAGGGGCATGACATTT
>NZ_QTUM01000010.1:0-47825 GCF_003435615.1 Catenibacterium sp. AM22-6LB | reverse complement strand
TATAAAATCAATAAATTCTAGAAAATTTAACTATTTATTGACATTTAATAGTTTGTCTTATCTATATTTCATTTTATTTGTACATCAGTACTTCTTGTCGACATAATTAGTATATATTCTATTAAAAGTGAATTATGTATGATTTTTAATTTTTTTATGCATTTATTTCAATAAGGTAGTTTCAAGAATCATGGCTAAAATAAAAGACTGTCAACATTTTAGTTTGTCAACAGTCTAAAAACATCCACTCCTGCTTCATATATACTCTCGATAAGCATAGAAGATAGTCAAAGTTCATTAAAATAATACTTTTATACATCCTTTACGAAATTTTCAAAAAGATGAATGACAAGATCAAACTTGTAAAAACGATATGTTTATAGCTATACAACTAAAAAAAGGAGATAGCTTTCGCTATCTCCTAGGCCCTTCCACTATTGACTTAGAGCCTCTTATGCCTTTCTTTTTGCAGCTTCTTGTCTATTCTTTTGTGCTTTAATAACTTTCTGTCTTGAGAATTCTTCTCTGTCCTTTTCATCCAAGGCTTCTGTAATCATCTTTACAGTCGCTTCAAAACGAGGAATAGAGATATTCTGTAATGCGTTAGCACGCTTTTGTGTCTTACGAATATTATTCGCTAGACGATATACAGAGTTTTCTACTTCTGCAAGCTTTACTGTCATTTCTTTTACATGATAGAAACAGATATAAGCATAGTCTACCTTAGAGTTCGCACGTTCAAAACCATAACCAACTCTTAATGGTGTTTTCTCATATTCAATCTTAGGTAATTCTACACCCATAACTGAACGATACTTAACACTAATACCATCATCAATAGGTACACCCTCTACTACATCAGAAATAATACCTAAAGATTCATTTGCTTCACGTAATGCTGCATAAGCACGATCATAAGAATCAGTGATGTCATCACGGATTTCTTTTACATCATCAAGTAATGACATCATTTCTTTAATTAAGACATTTCTTTTCTTATCGAGCAGGTCATAACCAAGTCTAGCAAGCTCAAGAGACTTCTTGGTTGCCATCAAATTCCCTTTAGTAGGGACAACCTGATTAGCCATTAGTTACAGCGTCTTTCAATTCTTTGATGACTACATCTTCGTGTAAATTAAATTCTTTGACTGCTTTTTCATGATCATAGAATTTATCTACAACAGCATTATCAATACGGTCCAATGTATTCTTTGGAAGAACTGATAATAGTAACCATCCAAGGTCTAGGGTTTCTTCGATAGATCTGTTTGTATCGAATCCCTGATTAAGGAAGTGCTGCTCGAAAAGACGACCAAATTCCATATATTTCTTATCAGCTTCTGATAATTCATCTTCACCGATAACTGATGTTAATGATTTAACATCCTGTACATGGGCATAACATGCAAATAACTGGTTGGCAACATCCTGGTGGTCAGCTCTTGTAAAGCCTTCACCGATACCATCCTTCATAAGTCTTGAAAGTGATGGAAGAACACCAACTGGTGGATAAATACCAGTCGCATTTAATTCAGGATCAAGAGTAATCTGTCCTTCTGTGATGTAACCAGTTAAGTCAGGAACTGGGTGTGTAATATCGTTGTTAGGCATTGTAAGGATTGGAATCTGTGTAACAGAACCTTTAGCACCCTTTGCAATACCAGCTCTTTCATATAATGAAGCAAGGTCAGAATAAAGATAACCTGGATAACCTTTACGACCTGGGATTTCACCTTTGCTTGAAGAGAATTCACGTAATGCTTCACAATAAGAAGTAACATCGGTATAGATTACAAGAACGTGCATATCATGTTCAAATGCTAGATATTCAGCAGCAGTTAATGCACAACGAGGTGTTAAGATACGTTCGATGATTGGGTCATTAGATAAGTTCATGAACATAACAACTCTCTGCATAACCCCTGCTTCTTCAAATGATCTTCTGAAGTAGTTAGCTACGTCATTAGTAACACCCATTGCAGCAAAGACAACAGCGAAACCTTGTCCTGCTTCATCAGCAATCTTAGCCTGTTTAACAATCTGTACAGCTAACTGGTTATGAGGTAAACCAGAACCTGAGAAGATTGGTAGCTTCTGACCTCTGATTAGGGTCATTAGACAGTCAATAGAAGAAATACCTGTATTGATATAGTTTCTTGGATATACACGAGAAACTGGGTTAAGAGGCTGACCATTGATATCAGCACTCTTTTCAGCATAGATATCTCCTAGACCATCAATTGGTCTACCTGCACCAGAGAAGACACGGCCAAGCATTTCCATTGATAATGGTAATTCCATTGGATGACCTAATAGTCTTGTCTTAGTATTCGCAAGTGATAAAGCGTTTGTTCCTTCAAATACCTGAACAACAACTCTTTCACCTTCAATTTCTACAATACGACCAGAACGTGTTGAACCATCTTTTAACTGTAGTTCAACCATTTCATCATAAGATGCATCTTTAACGTGATCTAATACGACGAGTGGTCCATTAATTTCACTTAAACCTACATATTGAAGTGCCATGTTACCCCTCCTTAGTCAATAGATGCACAAATTGCATCAATCTTCTTATAATAGTAATCAAATTTACTTAAATCATTATTAGGTACATCATATTTCATTTTAACAACTTCATCGAAGATACCTGTTTCAATGATTGTACGAATAGGTTTACCCTGAGCAACAACCTGCTGACAACGGTTATTTAAGTAAAGGATTACTTCCATCATCTTAAGCTGTTTTTCAAGTGGTACATAAGTATCATCTTTATGGAAAGCGTTCTGCTGTAAGTAACCAACACGAACGACTCTGGCTACTTCAATAACAAGCTTCTGATCATCTGGTAAAACGTCAGAACCCATTAACTGTACGATTTCCATTAATTTAGTTTCTTCTGCAAGAATAGAAGCTAATTCCTGTCTATCTCTCATGAATTTAGAATCAACATTCTTTGAATACCATCTTTCAAGATCTGGAATATATTCTGAATAAGATAAGTTCCAGTTGATAGCGAAATAGTGTCTTGCATAAGCTAATGCTTTATCAAGTGCCCAGAATGTACGTACGAAACGTTTAGTATTCTGAGTAACTGGTTCTGAGAAGTCAGAACCCTGTGGAGATACGGCACCGATGATTGTAACTGAACCATTTGTGTTATTTAAGTTCTCCATATAACCAGCTCTTTCATAGAACTGAGATAATCTAGAAGGTAAGTAAGCTGGGAAACCTTCTTCTGCTGGCATTTCTTCAAGACGACCAGAGATTTCTCTTAAGGCTTCAGCCCAACGAGATGTTGAGTCAGCCATGATAGCAACATGGTAACCCATGTCACGATAATATTCAGCAAGTGTTACACCTGTATAAATAGATGCTTCACGGGCAGCAACTGGCATGTTTGATGTATTAGCGATTAGGACAGTTCTGTCTACTAATGGCTTACCACTCTTAGGGTCAACGAGTTCACGGAATTCTTCAAGAACCTGAGTCATTTCGTTACCACGTTCACCACAACCTACATAGACGATAATGTCGGCATCACACCATTTAGCAAGCTGATGCTGAGTCATTGTCTTACCAGTACCGAATCCTCCTGGGATTGCAGCTGTTCCACCTTTAGCGATAGGGAACAATGTATCGATAACACGCTGACCAGTAACAAGTGGCATACTGATAGGTAAACGTTTATTAACTGGACGAGGTGTCTTGATTGGCCATTTCTGAGTTAATGTACATTCATGAGCTACACCTTCATCATCAGTGAAGACCATAACTACATCGTTGATTGTATACTGACCATTTTCTTTTACTTCAGTAACTGTACCTGACATACCTGGCATAACCATACATCTATGTTCGATCATGTCTGTTTCAGGAATCTTGGCATATACAGTACCACCTTCAACATGGTCACCCACTTTAACTGTTAAAGTGACGTCCCATAATTTTTCTGTATCAAGTGGTTCTACAGCACTACCTGTAGGAATGAAAGCACCACTTTCTTTTGCGATTTCTTCTAGTGGTCTTTCGATACCATCATAAATATTTCTTAAAATACCAGGACCAAGTGTTACAGAAATAGGCTGACCTGTTGGGAATACTGGTTCACCTGGTTTAAGACCTGTAGTTGTTTCATAAACCTGGATAGTAGTAAATTCTTTAGTAATAGAGATAACTTCACCCATCAATTTACTGTTACCTACATAAACCATTTCAAGCATTGAAAAGGCATCTGTATCTTTTACTTTAACAACCGGGCCGTTGATTGAATAAATTAAATTTTCTTTCAACTTGTTTATCCCCCTTCTTTTATTTATTAATGATTAAACCAGAATGCTGGTTAAACCATTCCTTCTGATTCTTTAATGCGAATTCTAATGTTTCGTTATGAACAATAGAGCTGTCTGTATTTTCAACAATTAAACCACCAATAGTGATCTCTCCAGCTTTCACTTCAGCATCACCATAAGCAGCTTTTAAATCATCAGCAAGACCTAAATCTTCTTCTTTTACATAAATAACTGAATGAGGCATATAATCACCTGCAAGCTTCTTAGCCTTGTTGACCATGAACTCTTTGTATTCAGGTGTTTTTGTAAATGCGACTAATTCTTCTCTTGCATTCTTGAAGATAGTAGCCACATACTCATCACGTTTATTAATAAGCTTTTTCTGTCTCTCAACATGGGATTCAGAAATTTCTGCAGCTGATTCTGACTGCATTTCATCTAATTCCTGTTTTAGTCTTAAATCTGCATCTTTCTTAGCTTCAGCACGCATAGAAGAATAAGCTTCTTCTTCCATCTTCTTTACTTCAGCCATGATGGCATCGACTTCTCTTTGAGACTGTTTTTCAATCTCATTCTTCATTGAGAGAAATACTTCTTGATTTTCTTCCATTGTATACTCTCCTATAACTTAACGCCTATTGCTTCAGAGACATAACCATCGATGGCTTCACCAATCTTAGAATGACCATGACGGTCAGGAATCTCTGTAATAAGAGGCTTTGGCTGTTTTAATTTAATTTCTGAGATAATATCAGGACAAAGTTCAATTAACTTAGTAGTCACTAAGATAATTGCAATTTCAGGATCTCTCATCTTATTTTCAAGTAAGGTTAAGAAATCATGACGGGTATGAACAACTTTGCCTTCAATACCCACGAGTCTTAGACCAGTGAGGGTATCGATATTATCACTGATCAGAAAGAACTTCATAGTAATCTCCTATAGTGTGTTGATAATTAAGATTGAGATTAATAGACCATAGATGGCAACACCTTCACCTAAGGCAACGAAGATCAATGATTTACCGAAGTTTTCAGCATTTTCAGAGAATGCACCAATTGCAGCAGGAGCAGCAGCAGCTACGGCAATACCAGCACCAAGAGCAGATAAACCAGTTGCAAGAGCAGCACCAATGAAACCAAGACCCTGAGCGATAGAACCAGTCATCTTGTCAGCACCAGCAGCTAATACTGGGCTATTTGCATATGTAAGGAATAATACAAGTGCTACAGCACCAAAGAAACCACAGATATGAGTACCAAGACGCATTTTAGCGCTCTTAGCAGTAACTTTACCTTTGAATACATTTACTAGTGGTAAAGATAATAATACAACAATTAATGCAGGGATAATGAATGTTAAGATAGTAGTCATTTTTTCTTCCTCCGTTATTCTAGACTTTCTTTCATAGATACAAATGGTTTACCATTACCTTCATAGTAACGACTGAATAATTCATAGAATTCAAGACGTAATACCTGGATACCGACAATTAATCCTTCTAGACACATTACAAATGCGTTACCAATAATAAGAACGATAATATAACCGAATCCACCAACCATTTCAGCTAATGTGTAAACAACAAGCATCATACCAGCGTGTGATAAGACGAAACCGCCGACACGTAGGAATGACATAGTGTTGGCAACAAATGTCAACAATACTTCGATCATTTCGAAGAATGATTCAGTAAAGAAGTTACCAAATCCATGTGGGAACATCTTCTTACCTTCAAGTTTGTAAGTAAGAGGTTCTTTTAAGAAGATCATTACAAGTGGGGCAATGATAAAGATTGCGACATAGATACCCATAGGGATATTTAAGCCAAGGTTTAATAACATATTCATTGCGAGTACTAATACTGCAACATAGAATACTAAACCAGCGACACCATTTTGAGAGAATAATAATTCTCCCCAATGTTTCTTCTTCAAGTTTAAATAGATATTGAATAGGATTGAGATGATGATTAAACATACACCTACACCAATTGCAACACCTAATAGCGTCATAGTATTTTCAGATGCCATTGGTGCAAAGAATGGAACGAGGATTTCTTCTGATCCAAATACTGAACCAAAGATAACACCAAATATTGCAGATGAAATACCAATACGCATACCTACTTCACCAAGCTTCATGCCTTTTAATTTATAAGCAAGGAAACCAATGATTGAAAGCAGGATACCTTGACCAACATCGGCGAACATCATACCGAATAAGAATGTATATGTTACCGCAACGAAATTTGTTGGGTCAAAGTCTGTATAAGATGGAACACCATACATCTCAACGAACATCTTGAATGGTCTTGAGAACCAGTTGTTCTTGAGTTTTGTAGGTGGATAAAGTCTTGAATCTCCCATTGCTGGTTTGATTTCAACATGCACCTTGTCCATCTGTTCGAGTTCTTCTTTTAAAGAGTGTGCATAATGTTTATCACAGAAACCATAGATAGCAGCATTGTTTCCAAATACCACGACATATCTCTGTGCTTCACTTGTCTTATTAAGTTCCTGACATGAAGCATAAATGATTGATAAATCTTTTTCTTTTTTACTGAATAAATCTTTTAATTTACCATCACATTTCTTGATAGAGGCTTCTGCAGTTGCATTCTCTTCTTCAATAATTTCTAATGATTCACCTGGAGTTCCATGAAGGAATTCAGGAATATGAATACGTTCAAAGAATAGTGAAGAGAATATGTTATCTATTTCAGGTGCATTAGAAGGAGATGTTATATAGAAACAATAACATGTCTTTGCATCCTGATAGATTGATTTAAATAAGAATTCCTGTGAATCATAATAAGATAACTTATCAAGATTCATTGTAGGTAACTTACCAAATCTAACCTGAATATATTCGCTTGAGAAAAGGTCATCGAAGTCCATCTCGAGATCCTTCATATATTTCAAGTACTTCTTGGCCTGATTGTTTTCATCAATCATTACCTGTAATTCATTTTTAACACGTGAGATTTTGTTTGCTTCATCAAGACATTCGCAGAAGTAATCATCTGCTTCTACAATATTGATGATCTGAGGCTTTTCTGATGTATTGATATTAATACCATACTTCTCTGCCGCTTCATCCATACGTCCTAATAAATCAGCATAAGGATTGTCCTTATTCATGACCTTAAGACCTCTTACTGAATCCACAAACTTTGATGCTGGCTCTGGATGAAATTCTTCTGAATCAACAAGCTTAGATAATATTTCATCACTCATTGTTTCAGGGAATTCTATCTCAACGAGCTGCAATTTTGAGATAGCCATAGTATCCTCCCTTCTATTGTTTCTTATCGAGCGCTTTCTTAATGAAGTTCAATACAATGCCTAATACAAGTACAACAACTAATGGTAAATAAGAGACATGCCAAGTTGTATCTACAGCAATTGCAACATAAGCAGCTACTGCAAGTCCCATGACGATGCCAACGACACCCTTAATAGAGAATACCTTATTAATCATTGATTGTTCGTTATAGATAGCTTTTACTTTACCAATGCAGAACTGTCCTACAATAAGTAAGAGAATCGCATTAATGAAGCGCTGATAACTAAATGCATCTGCAACAGGGATTACTGATGGATAAAGATGAATACTATAGAAAGCATCACCATAAATTAAACCTCCCACAAAAGATGCAATACCAAGAACAGTAATCATCTTTCCTGAAGTTTTCTTTCTCATAAGTAATCCAAGTAATACAAGCACAACACCTAAACCAATATCACCTAGCATTAATGCAAATACTAAGATAAATAGTACTGCAGTGGCTAAAGTAGTATCCACATGATCACTCTGTTTAACTTTAGAGATCACTTCAAATGGTTTAGCCCATGGATAGTTATTAGTAAGTGTTGGTGCAATAATCTGCTGATCACCATAAATATTTGCAGGCAAGTCCTGATATTCTACGTTGTACTTTTCAAAAGCCTTTTTAATATCTTTAGCGACTCTTACAGGTACAAATCCATAGATAGCATATTTAGATTGATAATCAACAACAAATACTTTGAATTCTTCAATTCTAGCAGCAAAAGTAAGATCAGCAAACATCTTTAATAATTCTTCTTCATGTGCATCTCTAATACCTTCTAAACGGCTGTCTGCTTTACGAATAGAAGCATTCATACTTTCAATTTCTTCTAGTAATTCCTTCTTTGCGTCTTCCATTCTACCATGGACGAAATCAGGAATTTCAATTTCTTCAAAGCCAACTGACTGGAAGATGTTATCTACCTTTAAGATAGCTGCCTTAGTTGTCATATAGAGACAATAAACACTTTTAGCATCTTCACCAAGATCTAAGAACATAATTGACTGTCCTCTATAATAGTCAAGTTTGTCTTTGTTTCTTCTAGGAATACGGCCAAATCTTGCTTCCATATATTCGCATTCTTTAACCTCATCCATATTTAATTCTGTATTAGAAAGACCTTCTAGGATTTCATAAGCAGCCTGATTCTGTCCACGTTCAGTCACAAATTCTTCTTTAATATCAAGATATTTCTTTGCTTCTTTTGTCACATCATCGAGTGCCTTACGATAATCTTCTTTTGCGAAATGAATAGATCCTTCTTTTACACTTGATGTATCAAGCTTTACATGTTCAGCAAGCTCTTTTAATTCATCAAGCATGTTCTTATAATCCTCATCAGGTGTCATTGTAAATACATCTTTAACGTTATTTACAATCTTTGTAGCTGGCTGAGGATAAAAATACTTTGTTTCTTTTAACTGACATAGAACCTCTTTTAAGTATTTCTTATCAAAGGTCATGTCCAGCAATTCCATTTCTTCTATTGCCATGTTATTCCCCCTAGTAGATAAGCAGCTGGGCTATTTTTTCAGCCTCTTCACCATATCTTAAACCTTCAATGATATGTTTTAGATTTTCAACTTCGTTTTCGAATACAATCAGATATGTCATGTAAACCATGGCAGCATCTGTAGTAAATCTCATATATCTCTTTGCAAGATTATATTTAATTTTATCTGTATAGTATTCAATATAAACGAATTCCTGATCATCCACATATAACTTGTAAGGTGATGAAGCAAGCTTCTTTAAGAACTCCTCTGCATCTTTTGTTTCAATCAATTCATTCATTACTGATTGTGGAATACGTGAGTAATCCAAGATCAACTGTTTCTTGATTTGTTCAGGCTTAGAATTAAAGAATCGTTTAAATCTATAGATCTTCGTAATATTTTCTAACTCAATCTGAGTATAGATCATAGTAAGTAGATCCTTCTGTTTTTTACCTTTAAATGTAGATTTCACTGTTTCAACGAATAACTTATAGTAAGCACGCTTGAAATCAAGTTCCATCATGTTTGTATCGATCTTCTCATCATCTACAGGCATATATTTCTGTAATATATGGTAATAACGTGTTTTTTCCATATATCTTAATAATGATGGGTAATCTTCAATACTTAATAAGCCATAAAGATCAAACGTTGAATAACGAGGTAGGTATGAAGGTATATCTAATTCGGAATTCAATGTCTCATCACTATTGAATAAACGTACTTTACTCAATAGCACAGCTATTTCACGTCTAATAATACCTAGCTGATAAAACTTCTGGTCACCCTTAGGTGCATAATGAATCAATCTAATAGCACGTAAGAATTCTTCTTCATCAAGAAGTGATTCTAACTGTCCTCTATGAATACTTGTTTCTTTCAAGCCTTCAAGAATAGGACCATAAGCTGTTTCACTCTTTAAGTAACTGACAACATCGTTGACAGTTCTTTTCTTTAGAAGTTCATCATAGCTTTCAGGAGTGAGATGTTTACCATACATAGATCTTGCTTTAGCAAGAACTGCATTAGATGAAAAACTCATAATCTCACCTCTAAACTTCTTTACATCTGTCTACGATAGATGCAACCCACTCCTCCTTGTGGGCTTCATAAAGGCTGGTGATCTTCTCAACAGAAGAATTATAATCCTCTTCATTCTTCTTCTTTGTTGCGTCAATTCTTTCCTGTAACTCTTTCTTCTTTGCATCAAGTGTAACCTGATACTCTTTAACGAAAGAATCGTAGATTTCCTTCTTCTTACTGTTCATATCTGCAGTTGTATCCTGTCTCTTCTTTTTGGCATCTTTTACAGCCTGAGCACATCTGTGGTCTACAGCTATGATATCAAGAATCATTTTATCCAATCCACATACCTCCTTCTCTTTGATTCTATAGGATAATACTCCTAAAAATTTTAAAATTCAACCAAAAACACTTCATCGTGATAAAAAAGCATCATCTATATCAAACAGACATATTCAGATATATCAAATGTATATGTATCTTGGTTGATGAATCCATTATACTCTTAATTTTGTAAAGCGTTAACATAATTTTTGTGAAATAACGAACATAATGAATATCTTTTTTAGGAAATAGGCAATATGACCATAAGTCATTTATTTCATACCTATTTTCTGCATTAGTTATACACCTTTCGTATGAATGCAACAATAAACAAATATCCATCTTTGTTTAATGTAAGCGTTTCACTTCATTTTGGTATGGCTTTTTTTGTTTATTTTCCTTATTCTTATATATATAGGAGAGAAAAAGATGAAAATTTTGGCGAGTGATTTTGATAATACATTATTTTTTAGTGATGGTGTACACAAGGAAGATGTAGAAGCGATTCGTACATTCCAGAAACAGGGAAATCTATTTGGATTATGTACAGGAAGACAGTTAGAAGGTATTAAATACCCTTTTGGTGGAAATAGAGAGCATCCATTAACTGATATAGACTTTGATTTCTATATTACTTTAAGTGGTGGTTTGATCTTTAATAAGAAAGAAGAAGTTATTTTTGAAAAAGATATCCCTATGAATATAGTAAAAGAAATCTCAGAAGCGATTCCTGTACATATGTCTATTGTATATAAGGATGAGATTTATATGTATCGTCCAGAAGATGAAAGCTGGGGAACTACTATTGATTCTTTGGATGAACTTACATTTAATGATTCAGATGCATTCTCATTTCATTTTCCTGAAGGGGATCTTGAAGATGCGAAAAACGCTATGGATTATATTAATGAACATTATAGTAATACATGTGCGGCATTCCAGAACAAGAATCATGTAGATGTATGTGGTGTAGGATGTTCTAAGGGAACAGGAATTAATCACGTTGTAGATTATTTTAATATTAATAAAAGTGATGTATATGGTATAGGAGATTCATGGAATGATCTTCCTTTATTAGATAGTGTTAAACACGGTTATACATTTACTTATGCCCCTAGTGAAGTAAAAAACAAAGCTGAAAAGGTTGTAGGAAGTTTAAGTGAAGCCATCCAGGATATTTTAAAAGAGGATTAATTCCTCTTTTTTTGTTTAATTTCTAAATAATCCAATATTTATCGCATATTATACAAATTTTAGTTTATAGATAATTGACAGTATTATATGAATATGGTAAATTTGATACAATTCTAATACTATCGGGGAGGAATTTTAAATGATTATTGGTGTTATTGGTCTAGGAACTGTTGGTTTCGGAACTGTTGATATTCTTACAAAAGAAAAAGAAAGACTAGAAAAAACAATCGGGGAAGAAGTAGTCGTTAAGTACGGTTGTGCACTTGAGGATGTAAACCTTCCTGATGGTATTATTTATACACAGGATTATCATGAAGTGATTAATGATGAAGATGTAGATGTTGTTGTAGAACTTATTGGTGGTACAACTATCGCTAAGAAGATCATCTTAGATGCATTAAATAAGAAGAAACATGTAGTTACTGCAAATAAAGCTCTTATTGCCCATGATGCGAAAGAACTCTTTACTGCTGCAAGAGAAAATGGTGTCAACCTTTATTATGAAGCAAGTGTTGGTGGAGGTATTCCAGTTGTAGTACCTGCTAAGGAAGATCTAGTAGCAAACAATATTAATAAGATTGAGGGTATCTTAAATGGTACAACTAACTTTATTCTTACATTAATGGAAAGAGATAATCTTGATTTTGAGGAAGCGTTAAAGATTGCTCAGAATCTTGGTTATGTAGAAGCCAATGCTGCACTAGATTTAGATGGTTATGATGCAGCACATAAAATCTATATTCTTACTATGAATGCTTTTGGTACATTCTTTGATTTTGATAAGATCAAATGTACTGGTATCCGTAATGTCACTAAGAAAGATATGGATTATGCAAAGAAGCTCGGTTATAGAATTAAGTTGATTGCGATGAGTAAAAGACTAGAAAATGGTTTAGGTATTGATGTATCTCCTACTCTTGTTCCAATGAGTGAAATTGTAGGTAATGTCATGGATGCTTATAATGTAGTAGAAATTACATGTGATTATCTAGAAAACGTATTATTCTATGGTAAGGGTGCAGGACGTTATGTCACTGCAAGTGCTGTAGTGGCTGATATTATTAAGACAGCTAAGAAAGATGTATGGACACATGATTATGATTATACTGAAGACGTCTATCCTATTACATCTTCTAAGTATTATGTAAGAAGTGAACAGCCACTCAATTTAAATTATGATGAATACTATTCATTTGGTGAAGATCATATTTATATTACTGATAAAGTAGAACTTAAAGATTTAGAAGACGCTTTAAATGATACTCCAGCAACATATTTCAAAGTAAGAAGCTAAAAGGTGGAATTTAACCCACCTTTTTTAGTATGTTGATATTCTCTTTTGCATATAGGTAGAATGATAGAAGAATAAGAAGTGTAGAGATAATTGTAAGAACAATAGAAAAAGTATAGGAAATATTATAGAAGACAATATGCACAATAATCATGAAATCTAACATGAATGTAGCAACTTTACCATGCCACACTGCCCCATGTACTTCCCCTGTTTCCTTAATAACAATCATACCAATACAACTCATGAACATTTCTTTAATAAGAATACAAATAAAAGGAATAGCAAGCCATCTAAAGCGTGTCATAAGACATAGGAGTACTACTGCTTGGGTTGCTTTATCCGCCACAGGATCAAGTATTTTACCTAGATCACTCATCATATTAAATGTGCGGGCTATATACCCATCTAACAAATCAGTCAGACCTGATATAACTAATAATATTCCTGTTAAGACATAATCTTTTTGGTTTATATAGGTATATACAATTACCGGCAACAGCAACAATCTAAACATAGATAATATATTAGGTATTGTGAATATATTCTTATTTCTCATTCTATCACTTCCTTATTATTAATACTAAAGTGTATAGCGTGAATTATCAACATAAAAGAGGCAGTTGCCTGCCTCTTTGTTTGTTATTTAAGTGTTACGTATTTGAATGTATAAGGAGTTCCAGTTGCTGAATGAACTAATCCCTTAACATTCTTAGCCTTTAATGCTGCAGCACCCTTTTCGAATACTGGAATATAAGCTAAATCATCAAGTGCAGTCTTTTCTACCTGAACCATTAAGTCCCAACGTTTATTTACGTCTGATTCAGTCTGAACCTGTTTCATTAATGAATCAACCTTTGCATTGCTGTACTTACCAAAGTTATTTGAGTTACCAGTCAAGAATAAGTTTAAGTAAGTTGTTGGATCAGCGTAGTCTGGACCCCAACGAGTACATGCAATCTCGTAGGTACCATGTTCTTCTCTGTTGTAGATTCTGTCTTTCTTAACAGTTGCAACCATGTTTACCTTTAAGCCTTTTAACTTAGAGAAAGAACCCTGTAAGTATTCAGCCATAGTATCCATTGGTGATTCATCAGTACCGTATAATAAATCAACTGTGATTGTATCAGTACCTAATTCCTTCTTAGCTGCATCTAAGTATTCCTGAGCCTTCTTAACATCATAATCTACAAGAACACCTGCAGTATCACGGAAGTCTTTACCAGCTGGGCTAGTAGATAACTGTGATGGAACCATACCAGTAGCAGCTCTAGAACCATCCTTTAAGACTTTTTCACATAAGTCTTTTCTGTTGATTGCATAAGATAATGCTTCTCTTACGTTCTTATCAGCAAGAGTCTTAACTTGGAAATTTAAGTTTAAGTAGAATAAGAAACCTTCATTGAAAGTTGTGAAAGTATCTTTACCTTTATACTTATCTACTAATGTAGAGTTGATTGTTGCATAGTCAACTTTGCCATTGTCAAAGTTCTGTGCAGCAGTCTTAGGATCCTGTACTAGGAACATTTCAAGGTTCTTAGTCTTAACTGCTTTAGCATCATAGTACTTATCGTTCTTAGTGAATGCTGCTTTGTTACCTTTGATCCACTTAGTCATTGTATAAGCACCATTAGATAATGTGTATTCTGGTTTAGTACCATAGTTCTTACCACATTTTTCAACGAACTTTTCGTTCTGTGGGAAGTAGCATGGGAATGCCATTAAGTCTGTGAAATATGGAACCTTGTTGTTTAATTCAACAACTAAAGTCTTATCATCAGCTGCTTTAACACCTAAAGTGTTCATCTGTTCATCAGTTGCTTTTGGGCCTAGGTCAATCAACTGACTCGCATTCTTAACTGATGCACCATCATCACCTAACATGTAAGCATAGGTACCTGCATTTTTAATAATTTTCTTCCAAGAATAAACGAAATCGTTGGCAGTGACTTCATCACCATTTGACCACTTAGCATCTTTTAAGTGGAAAGTGTAAGTCTTACCATCAGCACTTACATCCCAGCTCTTAGCTAATGCTGGAACTGTCTTGCCTTTGTCATTTACTGCTGTTAAGCCGTCTGTGATTGCGTGGATTGCGTTGTATGACATACCATCATCAACTACTGTAGAATCCATACCCTGGATATCTAATTCACTTGCAAATCTGAATGTATCAGTATCTGTCTTAGAACCACAGCCAGCAAGCATACCTGCAGCAGTAGTTAATGCAAGCAATACCTTTACTGTTTTACCTGTTTTCATTAATTTTCCCTCCAAAATTTATTATTAATGTTAACTGTTGTGTAGTTTACGCTTTACGTCAGATATAGTCAATCGTTTTGTACATTTTCTTTGTAATAATATTAAAATTTCATTACTTTTTAGTGATATCAGAAATATTGTAAATGTTTAATCAAAACACAAAAAAAGGAGACAGCATTTCTGCTATCTCCTAGGCCACTCTGTTTTGACACAAAGCAGAGGTTATTTTAATTTAACATATTTGAAAGTATATGGAGTTCCTACTGGTACCTGTACTAATCCTTTTACGTTCTTAGCCTTTAATGCTGCAGAACCTTTTTCGAATACTGGGATATAAGCCATATCTTCCATGATGACTTTTTCAGCCTGGATCATTAAATCCCAACGCTTAGTTAAATCTGATTCTTTCTGGATCTGTTCCATTAATGCATCATACTTAGCACTAGTATATTTACCATAGTTGTTTGAGTTATCAGTTGTAGCTAAGTTTAAGTAAGTTGTTGGATCTGCGTAGTCTGGTCCCCAACGAGTACATACTACCTGGAAGTTACCATTTGCTTCTCTGTTGTAGATTCTGTCTTTCTTAACAGTTGCAACCATGTTTACCTTTAAGCCTTTTAACTTAGAGAAAGAACCCTGTAAGTATTCAGCCATAGTATCCATTGGTGATTCATCAGTACCGTATAATAAATCAACTGTGATTGTATCAGTACCTAATTCCTTCTTAGCTGCATCTAAGTATTCCTGAGCTTTCTTCTGATCATAGCTTACATATTTATCTGCATCATCACGGAAGTCTTTACCAGCTGGGCTAGTAGATAACTGAGATGGGACGAAACCAGTTGCAGCCTTAGAACCATCTTTTAATACGTTTTCACATAAATCTTTTCTGTTAATTGCATAAGCTAAAGCTTCTCTTACGTTCTTGTTAGCAACAGTATCGTTCTTGAAGTTTAACTGTAAGTAGAATAAGTAACCTTCATTGAAAGTAGTGAATGTATCTTTATCTTTATACTTATCTACTAATGTAGAGTTGATTGTTGCATAGTCAACTTTGCCATTGTCAAAGTTCTGTGCAGCAGTCTTAGGATCCTGTACTAAGTACATTTCAAGATTCTTAGTTGCTACTGTTTTAGCATCATAGTACTTATCGTTCTTAGTGAATGTTGCTTTGTTACCCTTAACCCACTTAGTCATCTTATAAGCACCATTAGATAATGTGTATTCTGGTTTAGTACCATAGTTCTTACCACATTTTTCAACGAACTTTTCGTTCTGTGGGAAGTAGCATGGGAATGCCATTAAGTCTGTGAAATATGGAACTTTGTTTTCAAGTTCTACTACTAAAGTCTTATCATCTTTAGCTGTAACACCAAGAGTAGCCATCTGTTCGTCAGTTGCATTAGCACCTAATTCCATAAGGGCATCTGCATTCTTAACTGAAGCACCTCCGCTACCTAACATATAAGCATAGTTACCAGCATCTTTGATGATCTTACGCCAAGAATAAACGAAGTCATTTGCAGTAACCTTATCACCATTTGTCCATTTTGCATCTCTTAAGTGGAATGTATAAGTCTTACCATCATCACTTACATCCCAACTCTTAGCAATTGCAGGTGCAGTCTTACCTTTTTCGTTAACGGCTGTTAAACCATCTGTAATAGCATGAATAGCGTTGAATGACATACCATCATCAACTACTGTAGAATCCATACCCTGGATATCTAATTCACTTGCAAATCTGAATGTATCAGTATCTGTCTTAGAACCACAGCCAGCTAACATTCCTGCAGCAGTTGCAGCGGTAAGCAATACTTTTACTGTTTTACCTGTTTTCATATATTCTCCTCCTGTAGTATTTTGTTTTCTACTATGGTGATAAGTTTAGTCTAAAAATTGTATACTGTCAACATAATTTCACACAAATTTTTGTTTTTTAGTGACATTTATTATTTTTATTACTGTATTTACTAAATTTCAAACAAGTGTATCTATTTTTTGGTAACTTTTTATCACTTTAATAATAGATTGTGCTAAATTTTGTACAATATTTTAAATTGTAAAGGACGTATATACAAAAAATGAACAATACAATCCTGTATTGTTCACTTTATGTGTTTTCTATTTTTTTAACTTATTTTGATAGTCCTGCAGGGCATCTGTAGCATAGGATCTTGCATTAGATTCATTGATCTGATTGTAGTATTTTGCCTTATTTGTGACCTTTGTAGAGAATTCTTTCTTATAAGTGGCAATGATACGATAGTCAAACAACTTACTATAATCACTGCTCATTGTGTCATAAGATTCTACAAGGGCATATTCATAAGCATGATATATACTATGAAGCAATGCCTCTAGTAGAGTTGTAGAAGAAGCATGATCTAATTGACTGATATCAAAAGTAATCTCTTTTGATTTATTATTATACTGACAATAGGCATGTGTTAAGTTACTTCCAGCCCCTACTTTGATTCTTGCAGATATACCGAGATAGTCTCTTTCGTTATTACATACAGTTTGTAATGAATTGAGCTTCTCTTTACGTGTGAGTTTAGACCAGTTATGTAAGCTTTCAAGTGATTTTTCATCATATTTTCTCATATAGACATCTGTATTATTTGTAATCTTTGTAGATGATTGAATGATAGAAGAACCAAATAAAGTAAAGCTTAATACAATAACAAGTGATAAGAGAGAAGCCAAACCAATCACAAGCTGTGATTTTTCTAATAATGAATTATAGTTTCTTCTTTTTACTTTATAAAAGTAAAATCCTACATAAACTAGATCAAGACCAATAAGTAATACCCATACTATTCCTAGTGGTATAGGAAGAAGTAACATATAGGCAAGTGTTGTATAGATACCAAAAGGTATGAGTACGTTTGTCGCAATGCTTAAGTAGTTTCTTCTATCATCCTTTTCAAAGTAGATGAGTCCAAAGCTAAGTACTGTGAGCAAGAATAATACAAGCTTAGATTGTAGTAATGAACAGCCTGGGATGACTTTGAATATAAATAAACAGAATATAATAAGAGTGACACAATATGCAATGACTGCCCTAATAATGAAATCTTTAAGTGTAAATGTATTATGTTGTTTCATAACTTCCCCCCTCCTAATATTAATTATATCGTAAATACAAGT
Organism: Catenibacterium sp. AM22-6LB; assembly: GCF_003435615.1. Classification (NCBI taxonomy): domain Bacteria; kingdom Bacillati; phylum Bacillota; class Erysipelotrichia; order Erysipelotrichales; family Coprobacillaceae; genus Catenibacterium; species Catenibacterium sp. AM22-6LB. The sequence goes on along the minus strand of NZ_QTUM01000010.1, from coordinate 29,456 downwards.
GAAAAAGAAGGCCAAAAGAAAAAGCCAGAGAACTGGCTTAGTCATTCGTGAGTTTTTTCTTTTTTACAACTAAATAGGCAATCACAATAGATGCAGAAGTCACTGCCCAGCTGATTGGGTAGACAACTAACACTGACTGGAATGTATGAATTCTTGCGAAGGCAATAAAGATCCAGGCCAATCTTAGAGCACAAGTGAAAACGATACAGAGTACTGTAGAGATCATTGGATTTCCTAGTCCTCTAAGTGCACCTGACATGATTTCTATAGTCATATTGAGTACTTCAAATGTGACTACAATAGAAATACGAACACAGGCTATTTTCACAATAGCAGGATCTGATGTAAAGATTCCTGCTAGGACTGGTGAGAACGATACGAAGAGTGCACTGATAGCACCTGTAAAAAGTGTACCAAGTAACATACACCATCTAATAGACTGGATACATCTTTTGTAGTTCTTTGCGCCATAGTTTTGTGATGTAAAGGTAATAGCTGCCTGAGCAAATCCTGTAATTAAGAAATAAGAATACATTTCAAAGTTTAAGGCAACAGTAGATGCTGCAACAATATCAGCACCTAAGCTATTAATAGCTGATTGAATAATAATATTAGAAATATTGAACAACATTCCTTGTATTGCAGCAGGAATACCTATAATAAGTATTTCTTTTGTATAGACCCATTCCATCCTCATATTGTCTAATCTAACCTGCAAAGCGCCTTCTTCTTTATACAGAATTCTAAAGAGTAATAAAGAACTAGTTGCATCAGCAATCGTAGTAGCTAAGGCTACACCAGCGACATCTAACTTAAAAAGAATGACAAATACTAAGTTCAATACAACATTAATAGTACCTGAAATAATTAAACAATAGAGTGGTCTTTTGGTATCTCCACCTGCTCTTAGTATGGCCGATTCAAAGTTATAGATAGTTAAGAAGAACATCCCTATGAAACATACTCTTAAATACAGTACAGCAAGAGGTAGTACTTCTTTTGGTGTGGACATAAGTTCTAGTAGTGGACGAGCAATAATTTCTCCAATAATAGAAACAATAAAACCAGTAATAATAGATAATACAAGTGCTGTATGTATGGCCTGATTAGCTCTATCTTCTCTTTGTGCTCCTAAAAAACGTGAAATAATCACATTAGCTCCTACTGAGAAACCTACAAAGATTGTGATAAATAGATTAGTGATTGGGGCCGTACTCCCTACTGCCGCTAGTGAATGACTTCCTGAAAACTGTCCTACAGTCGCTACATCACAAGAGTTAAATAACTGCTGAATAATACTTGTAGCTGCTAAAGGTAATGCGAATGCAAGGATCTTATCCCATAACGATCCTTCTAATGGATTAATTCTTTTAGCCATAATTTCCCCCTTCTTGCCTATTCTATCTTTAAAGCACGCTTTAAGGTCAATACTTTTCCTACTAGAATACTATACTTATTTATTTTTTATGATGCATTATTTCACAATTAGAAATTATTTTCCTATATAATTAATATGAAAGGAGGTCTCGGTATGAAGAAACTATTTACATTATTATTATCGTGTATGGTAGTGTTTGGTTTAAGTGCATGTACCAACAATAATAAGGATACAGGACAGAGTAATCCTACTAAACAAACTGATACACCAACACAAACAGAACAATCAATTGATGAAGCATTCTATAAGGATTTTAAAACAGCATTAGAAGAAAGATGGAAAATAGAAGAAAATGATGCAGAACTCACTACAGAACTCTATACTCGTTATGTAGATACTGAACTTAAATATCTAAGCAAGTATGAACATAAAGAAGATTCATTTAATAATCATGAAATTGGTGATGCTGCTGAAGATTATGTAGAAGCCTTAGTTGAAGGTAAACAAATGGCTTACCTCATCGATAAAGATTATACTAAATGGCACCAGGAGTATGAGGATGAAGTATTCGAAGAAAGTACTGAAGCTATTTATAAGTTGAACGCTATAAAGAAGATTACTTTTGAAAATGAAGAGAACCAGAAGAAGTTTGATCGTCTTGTGAAATATGGTGAAGAATATAGTAAGAGGGATGACTAATGGATAATATTGTCGTATTGAATGATAATGATGGAAATGAATTAGAGTTTGAATATCTTGATTTAATTGAACATGATGAAGAAACATATGTTGTATTGTTACCAGTAGACGAAGAAGCAGATGAGGTAGTGATTTTGAGATGTGAAGAATCAGAGGATGATTCTGATGAAGAAAACTATCGTTCAGTAGATGATGAAGCACTACTTAATGAACTATTTGAAATCTTTAAAGAAAAAAATGCAGATAAGTTTGATTTTGATTAAGAACGAGGGGCACCTGATGGTGCCCCTTTATTGTGCTTCTAATTTTAATAACGCTTCTTTTCTATCTATACCACCTGCATAACCTGTTAAGCTTCCATTACTGCCTAATACTCTATGACAAGGGACTATAATACTTATTCTATTATGTCCTACTGCTCCTCCTACTGCCTGTGCAGAGAATCTTTTAACACCTCTTCTTTGTGCTAATATATTCGCTATTTCTCCATAAGTCATTGTATGGCCATAAGGAATATCACATAAAATTTCCCATACTTCTTTTTGGAAATCTGTACCTATGAAGTGAAGAGGAAAATCAATGGATGGCTGTTCTTTCTTAAAATAGAGATCAAGCCATCTTTGTACTTTTAGAATTAGTTCTGTGTCTTTTTCTTCATAAGGTTCTATTAATCCTGATGCATAATACTTCTGATTTTCAAACCATAAACCATATACACCTATTTCATCTGTCGCAATAAGTATATCTCCTAATGGTGATTGATAGTGTCCAATATAAGTCATATGAAATCCTCCATATGTCTATCATATCAAAAAAGAGACTCGTAAGTCCCTTAATTGAATTGTTTATGCTTATTTTCAATAAAGTCATGATACCATTTAAAGCTATCCTTCTTATATCTCTTATAAGTACCCTGACCTAGATTATTGGCGTCCACATAAACAACGCCATAACGTTTCTCCATTTCACAGCTTCCTGCAGAAACGATATCAATCACACCCCACATGATATAGCCAATAACGTCTACACCATCATCAATCGCTTCATCAATTTGTTTAAAGTGCTGTTCAAGATAATCTATTCTATATGGATCATGAATCAAACCATCTTCCATAATATCATGTGCACCAAGTCCATTTTCACATATAAAGACAGGTTTCTGTGTTCTATCATACATCTTATTCAACATGATTCTTAGTCCTACAGGATCAATCTGCCATCCCCAGTCACTTGCCTTAAGATGAGGGTTCTTTGTAGATACAACGAGATTACCCGCAGTCTGTTGACCATCTTCCTTACATGTTGCGATAGAACTTGAATAATATGAGAAGCTGACAAAGTCACATGTATATTTTTTAAGTAATTCTGAATCTTCTTCTGTAATAGTTAGATGAATATCATTTTCTCTAAAGAAACGATCCATATAGCTTGGATAATGACCATTCGCAAGTATATCCACCGCAAACCACTGATGGATTTCTTCATCTCTGACTGCTTTTAAGTTATCTTCTGGAGTAGAAGTAAGCGGATAGTAACAGAAACATGCCACCATACATCCAGATTGGCTCTTAGGAGAGAGTTTTTTCGCAATCTTAATTGTCTTAGCACTTGCTACAAATTGATGATGTAATGACTGGAATACGAGTGTCTGATTATAAGGCTGATCCTTTTCTTTTACTAATCCTACACCATTATAAGGACTAAAGTATCCAGCATTTATTTCATTAAACGGGAGGAAGTAATCAATATATTCTCCCCAGTTTTCAAATACAACTGTCGCAAATCTTTCATAGAATTCAATCAGTTTTCTATTTGTCCATCCACCATAATGTTCTACTAGGTATAATGGAACAGCATAATGATTCATTGTGAGAAAGATCTTCATACCTGCTTTATGTACTTCTTTGAAGATATGATCATAGAACTTAATTCCTTCTTCATTAGGTGTTTCTTCATCTCCATGAGGATAAAGTCTTGCCCAGCTGATTGAGAAACGATAGATATCAATACCTAATTCTTTAAGTAAGGCAATATCTTCATCAATATGATGGTAACCATCACTACCCTGCCTAAATGGGTAGTGACCTATTCCTTCACATTTCTTTGCTTCATCAATAATATCTTGTGTAAGTAATCTTGTAGATGTTGTCGCATCAGATGTTCTTTTTAAATAGGGTCTACAATCCTGTGTATCTAAGCCTTTACCGCCTGCTTTATAACCACCTTCATATTGACTGCTAGCAGTGGCTCCACCCCATAATATATCTTTTGTCTTTTTCATAGTTGTCTCCTTTATTTAAAAAAACTAAGGTTTTCACCCTAGTTTCTTTGCAAGCTTGTAAGCACCATATTCCGGTGTATGGATAGGTGAAATAAGATGATCTATTGTTTCATTCAAAATAGGTAGAATATAGTGAGAAGCATGATCAAATACGCCTCCAATATAAGAAATACGAGGTGTTGAATCATATTGTTTTAAGAGTGTTTGTAAGAGTGAACGAATTTCTAATGCTGCCTGTTTATATATTTCTATCGCATAAGGATCTCCCTGATTGGCAGCTAATCCATTGATATAAGCATAGGATGCAATAGATGTACGATCAAGACTATTCATAAATGTGATAATATCATAGTCAATATCTAGATCACATTCTTCCATAATTAGATCATAAAGCACTGTCTTTTCTAGTCTGCCATCTATTTCTTTACAGAATGTATGAAACATCTTCTTCGCAATCCAATAAGCACTGCCTTCATCGCCTAATTGATAACCCCAGCCTCCACAACGTGTGAGCTTATTATTCTTAAGTGATAAGGCAATACTGCCTGTTCCTGCAATGACCACAATACCATCATGCCCATCTAATGCACCTTCTATCGCAATTCTTACATCACTTTCTACGACAAAAGGTCTATCTCCAAATGCCTCTTTACATATATATTCTATTGTGTCTCTTAGTTCTTTCTGTTGGCCATATCCTGCAAGTCCTGCACCAATAATGGCAGTATGATCAGGATCTAGCTGATTGACACCATCTCTTAATATTTCAATAGATTGATCTTGTGGCTGAGTTAAAACATGTACTGTAGGAAGGATTAATTCTTTTAAACGAGATCCGTTCTCATCAAAAAGAACCATCTTTGTTTTTGTACCTCCACCATCTATACCTATATACAACATTTCTGTTACCTCTTAATTCTCAGATGCTTCGTTTGCCTTTTCTTCTTCTAATAATTCATTATCATACATCTTAAAGAATGGATAATACATGATTACTGAAAGTAGGATTAATACAATACTTAATACTGCTGCTCTCCAGTCACCACCACATGCCAAATAGGCACCAATTGGGCCAGGAAGTGTCCAAGGGGCAATAGTTACTGCACAGTTTACTAAATGCATAGCTGTTGCAATCCAAGCAATAGTTGCAAGAACTAATGGGACTAAAATAAATGGAATCAACAACATTGGGTTTAATACGATTGGTGCACCAAAGATCATTGGTTCATTGATATTAAATAATGAAGGAAGGATAGTTGTTCTACCAAGTGTTTTACCATATTTACTCTTAGCTGCAAAACAGAATAGAATCGCAAGTCCTAAAGTAGCACCAGAACCACCAATATGGACAAACCACTGTAAGAATGGTTCTACACCAATATGAGTGGCAGCCTTACCTGCTGCAACTGCTGCAGTATTCTGATCTAATAGAATTAACCAGATTGGTCTAGCAAGTGAACTGACAATAGAGTCACCATGAATACCAAATGACCAGAAGAACATGATTAAGAAAATAATTAATAATGTAGAAGGTAATGTATCAGTCGCATTAACCAAAGGTTTAATTAAGTTACCCACAATGCTGTGAACATCTACACCTAACCACATAGTGAGCGTAGAAATACCTAAGATAATGATAATAGTAGGTGTCAAAGATTCAAATGATCTTGCGACTGCAGGTGGAACAGCTGCAGGCATAGTGATTTTTAATCCTTTCACCTGTGTGAATCGATATACTTCTACACCAATAAAGGCAGAAATGATACCTATAAACATACCTGCTGAACCTAAGTGTTCTGCAGGAATAACATAACCAGATGGCAGCTGCTGTAAAAATGCATTTAATTCAGCATTCTTAGTTGCAAGAGTCGCAATAGAGTCTGTAACATCTGGAATAGATGCTGGTACAACTGTAAGCAAGAATGTAAGTTCTGCCATGATTGCACCACTTAAACCATCTAAATCATATGATTTAGCTAAAGAGTAACCAATACCAAATACAGCATAAAGTGTCATGATATACATTGACATTCTATATGGTAGTAGAATTGCGACTGCATTCGCTTTAATGAATTTTGCGAGCGCCCAGTCTGCAGGCATCTGGTTGTAAGAAAAAGCAACAACCATTAATAATGAACTGACGATGATGATTGGTAATGTCGCAATAATACCATCACGGATCGCACGTAAATGTCTTTGATTAGAGAGTTTTTCTAAAGGACCCGCTAATTTACCCTCAATGACGTTTGTAATTGCATCGAACATAATTTAATCTCCTATTATTTAATCATTAATATTAATACAAAGGCCATCAAAGAGAAGAGACCTGTTACAAGATAGAAGTTTTTACATAATCCTTCTTTTCTTTCAATGAAATACTGGGAATAAGCAACACTGAGTCCACATGCAAGACCACTAATTAGTGCGTTAGGGAGTCTGAAGTCGATGTGGAGGTAAGTGAATCCATTTACACAGATGATAAGTGACAACATAGTAGAAACAAGAATAAGTAATGCACTCTTGAACCCAAACATAGGGATATCATAATCCGTCATACCAAAGACATTCTTGTTTTGTTTATTGTTTTGATTCTTTACAACGTACTTATTCATCTCATACCCTCCTATAGATTACTTTTTACAGTTTTACTGATATTTCCATTGTTTTTAAGAAGAGCTTCTTCACATTCTTTTTCATCTTTACCTGTTAAACCAGATAGAATCGCAATCTTTACATTGTAGTGACATTTAGTTAATAGTGCGATTGATTCTTCTTCAGAACAATCTAAAGATTGTGAGACAATGTTGACAGCTCTGATCTTAAGTTTTTCATTAGTAGGCTGTACATCAACCATAAGGTTTTTATAGACCTTTCCTCTTTTGATCATTACAGATGTAGAAAGCATATTTAAGACAAGTTTTTGTGCGGTACCTGCCTTCATTCTTGTAGAACCAGTCACGACTTCTGCACCTGTAATTACTTCTATTGGATAGTGGGAATATTTTGATATTTCCCCATTGTGAACACAACAGATAGAAACTGTCTGGCATCCTAGTGTGCGCGCATAGTGAAGTCCGCCAATGACATAAGGTGTTCTGCCTGATGCTGCAATACCACATACAACATCTTTGTCTGTTAAGTGGATATTCTTTAAGTCCTCTACAGCGAGTTCCTGAGAATCTTCTGCACCTTCTATTGCAGTTGTGAGTGCGATGTTCCCACCAGCGATTAATCCTTTTACTAGACGAGGATCAACACCATAAGTAGGAGGACACTCTGATGCATCTAATACACCTAATCTCCCTGATGTACCAGCACCAATATATATCAGTCTGCCACCTTGACTCATCTGTTGATAGATACAGTCAACAGCATCACAGATTTGCGGTAAGACGTCTCTTACAGCTAATGCTACCTTCTGATCTTCATTATTAATAGTAGTGAGAATATCTATCGTAGACATTTCATCTATATGTAATGAGTCAGGATTTGACTGTTCTGTATCTAAATTATTTAAGTTCATTCTTGTTCCCTCCTTCCAATATCATTATAGACTTGTTGAAATATTATTTCAAGTATATTTCATTATAAATGAAATGTTATTTCTAAAATAAAAGACTCATAGTGAAATATGAGTCTACTTTTTGAGTATAGAGACATTGTCTTTAGAATCTATGAGATTCTTTTTATGTTCTTCAAAGTTCTTCTTAAATACACCATAGTACAATAAGTCAGTTATCACAAATGAAGAGATACGAGAAGAGACAGCACCAATACGCAAAGCTTTTTCTTCACTTGGTACTTTGAGTGAATAGGTACTGAGTTTAGAGATTGGATTAGAGTTAATTTGTGTAATAGATATAAATGGTATTTGTTTTTCATGTAACACTCTAGCAACGTCTACTAAACCAGTCGTAGAACCTGAGTAACTAATAATAAGTGCTGCATCATTTTGATCCATGCTTTGGGCGAAGGTCATCTGTACATGTAAATCAGCGTTATAGATCACCTTCTTGCCTATACGCATTAACTTCTGGTAGATATCTAAACCAATAACTGATGAACCACCTACACCAAAGAGATAGATAGTAGAAGCATTATTAAGTAAGTCTATTGATTGTTCAAGGGTATCAATATTTATTAACTGATATGTTTTTAAGACTGTATTCATATTTAATCTACAGCCTTTTTCTACTAGTGTACTGATATTATCTTCTGGTTCAAAGATGAGATCTACTTCTTGTTGTTTCTCTTCTTTAGTAGATTGAGCTAAGTTCATCTTTAGATCACTAAAGCCTTTAAAACCTATTTTCTTTGAGAAACGGATAATAGCAGCTGCAGAGGTATTTGTCTTCTCACCTAGTACCTGTGCAGAATCCTGTAGGATATCATTTTCTAGTATGTATTCAGCTATAAGCTTTTCTGTTGCAGTATAGCTATCATTGTATTCTTTAATTCTTAAATATGCGTTCATGAGATCACCTCCGATTAACCTTATTATAGCATATAGAAAGAGTTGTTTTGTATATAAAAATATCCCCTAGAGGGGGGATTGGAAATCATGAGGTTCCGTACTTGCCATTTTATACTGTCAAAAATTCAGTTTTCAACTTTTTATAGAAAACATCATAATTAAGTTGTTCACATCATTTTAATCAGTGCTTAAAAAGATTACCAAGATTCAACCTATTTCATTGTCCTTCTTATGATTTTTTGTTTATTATTCTTATCAAATTATATTTTCCCTTCAAGAATTAAATATATCACTTTACCGTGAACTACCCATCACCTAAAGGTAATGGGCTTCAGAGAGCCTAACGGCTCTTTTTAAGAAGTTTGATATTTAAGTTTCCACCTATTGCTAGGCAATCTTTATTCTTACAGGCGTGTCCACCTCGCCTCTACTGTATAGCCCCACAAGGGACACAACATTACTTTTACGCAAAATATTTAATGCACCATTTACATCAGCATTAAGACATTTACCATTCAAACATTGATACATACCTCTATGTATTCGCTTTCCACTAAATGTATAGCTTTGCGGGTTGTCGTTATTGTAAATAGGAATATCATCCTTATCCCAAAATGATGCTTTTGAAGTATAGCTTTCTTCCTGCTTTACAAAGACAATGCCATTAATCTCACAAAGGTACTCTACCTTAAAACGAAGTTGTCCATAAGGTATATTTACAAATGTCTGATTATTGACTTTACCAATACTACTGTTCTTCTGGAAAGTTTCATTATAGCCAACTACAAGTGTTCCAATATCATTATTGATGCAATAATCTATGATTGTGCGTGCAGTCTTGTTCATATAATCATTAATCTTATTATTCCTGCTGCGAGTATTGGCTTTTTGCTTATTGGTAGGTCTTTTCCCAATATTTTGTTTATCTTTTATAGACTGTAAACGTGCATTTTGCTTATTGTACCACTGATTTATGGATTTAAGTCGCTTACCATCAATGATGAATGTCTTGCCATTACTTGATACCGCTGTTACAAGATTATTAATACCAAGATCAATTGCCAGTGCATTATTTATATTTAAGTTTCTTTGAATACATTCAGCTTCATAGATATATTGAATTTCAAAGAACCTGGCGTTTGCTTTCGGTATGATACGGATTTCCTTAACTTTCTTATCAAGTAATATAGGTGGGATGGTAATCTCTACACATTTATGTGCTTTCTTGTAAGCATTTGAATATGGTAAAATCAGTTTATTACCATTAAGTCTTACAAAACCTATGACAAGCGTAGTATATCCATCTTTTGGAAGATAGTTTGGCAAACGACAATCCTTAAAAGCATACTTGCCTTTTTTAGCAAGTTTAAGTAGTCCAAAGAATGATTTGAAACTGCCATCGACCTCTTTAAGTATCTGTTGAGCCATATTTGAATTCAGCATCTTGTAATTGTTAGATGTTTTTAATAGAGCATAGTTCTTTTCATAATTAAGGTATTCGCCCTCGTTAAAGTAATACTGTCTTACATTATAGATTGCTTGATTAGTGAGATTCTTTGCTATATGGCAAAGATGCTTAATATTTTTGTAATCTTCTTTTGAAAGATGTTTTACTTGTTGCTTTACTGTAAGGTACATAGCATTTCTCCTTTCTAAAGATTTAGAGAAATGTTCTCCATGTACCTATTATATCGCATATTCTAATGTAATATCATCATTTCAGTAAAATATATAATTTCTTGTCGCTTATATCCCATCACCTAAAGGTAATGGGTTTTACGCTCATCTCCTATAAAATATAATTCTTTTTACCTTTATGTTTTTTAACTTTTTTCCTCTATTCTTACCTGACAACATTTTATTCCAATATTTATCTATTTCTTCATCAGTCAAACTATCGTCAAATACCTTTGAATACTTAATAAATTGTTCTCTGAACTCCTCATTAGTCGAAGGATTTTGAGAATATTCCCCAACAAAAACCTCCATTCTATTCCCAAACATACCTTTACCGTATATATACTTCAAATTTATCGTTTGATACACTAACTATATCAGGTCTATCTGTTCCCCTTAGTATTCTCATACTTACCATACCACTGGTAATATCTGGATCATTAATTTCATTATATTTATTCAAAAAAGAATTAATACTTTTATCTTTTTTATAAATCAACTTTTCTTTTACCTTTTTCTTAACTCCAAAGAAACTATTTTCTAATGTGTGTTCAGTTGTACTTTTTGATTTATTTGTTGTACCGCAGCTTACTAATACTAAGCAAAGAAGCAGTATGATTATTTTTCTCATATCAACACCCCTTATTCATTTCACATTTACATTAAGCATTCCTATTTGTTAAATCCGTATTTTAATTTCACATTTAACCCATATCCAATTATTGCACCAACTATACCACCGACAATATGTGCGATATTTGAAATATTGTTCTGAACTGCAATACCCTCATATACCTGCTGTCCAATATGCAACCAATAGAAATGTAATAAGAATTTCTTCTTCTTTAAAATCAATAAATGAAACAAACATAATAAAAGCAAAAACTGCTCCACTCTACTTCTTGTTGTTTTTCTTCTTTAGTAGATTGAGCAAGATTCATCTTTAGATCACTAAACCTGTTTTCTTTAAGATACTGATATTAGCTATTGCAGAATCTTGTAGTATATAACTAGCTATTAGCTTTTCTGTAGCAGTATATTGTCTATTCTTAAGTATGCATTCATAGGACTACCACCGATTAACTATATTATAACATATAAAAAGAATTGCTTTGAATATGAAAATATCCCTCGAAGAGGGGATTGAGAACTATTTTAAATAATCTTAATTACATTACTTGTATCTATCAAATTAAAACTATTGTGCATTTTATGTTTTACTTTCTTAACCATATCCAAATCTAACTTATTCAAAAACATTTCAAAATCAATTTGTGATTTTGCTTTAATTTCTTTTAGTTTTTTAGCATCCGCAATCTTTCTTTTTGCTTCACTTTTAGTATATCCACCACCAAATGGTTCTAAAAATAATGCTTTGATTGTTTCCTCTAAATTCTTTTCACCTGTATATGTATATTCTTCTCCAAGAGGTAAAGATACTACATTTCCATTATTGATCTGTGCAAATAAATAGGCATCTTTCACAGTTGGAACATACCCGCACAAAACACCAGGCATACTATTACAAGCAAGCATCATCCCTTGTCCTGAAGAACACCCAGTTACCACAAAATCAACTATACGACTGTTTATGAGTATTCCAATCAACAACGCAATCTCAACATAAGTATAGTTTTCATCTTCATCTACAAAACATCCAAGATTAATAACTTCTGCATCTTTAGCATATTTCTTTGTATATTTATAAAGCATCTCATTTTTTGATACTTGTGAACTTGCTTGTACGACTGCTATCTTCATTAATATTCCTCCAATAGTGTATCTATGTTTTTAAGACTGTATTCGTATTTAATCTGCTTTTTGTTTTTCTTCTTCAGTAGATTTATCTTTAGATTAATAAACACTTTAGAGCCTGTTTTCTTTGAGAAACGGATATTAGCTGCTGCAAAATCTTGTAATATATAACTAGTTATTAGCTTTTCTGTAGCAGTATAAATATCTATTTTTAAGTATGCATTCATAGTACTACTACCGATTAACCATATTATAACATATAGAAATAGTTGTTTTGAATATGGAAATACCATAAGCAAAGGACCTAGAATCAACCTAGGTCCTTTACCTTAAAATTCTATTTCATACTTTAAAATACTTTTCTCTTCATTTTGTACTTCACTTAATACAGTTGTATTCCCAGCCATCTTCAAACTTTTCAATATCATATCAAGCTTTGCAGCATCATTTTCTTTTAAACCTGATGTACTGCTTAATTTGATACTTAGTGTCTGATGGTTTATAGGTCCCTTAGTATCCATACGCATATCTATTAAGTTTTGAACATTCTGATCATACTTCAGATATCTTACATGAGGTTCAGCTGGATCATGTCCTGGGAAACTATTTTCAGCTTCAATTTCTACTTTATCGTATTGTTTTGATAGTTTATCACCATCAACTGACACTGTACCATCTCCATCTTTAGCTTTTCCGTCTGCTTTTCCATTCCACTTCTTCTTAATAAGTGAAGATTTTTCTCTCATATATGTAACTCTGAATTTTTTTGCACCTAAATCTTGTGCAATCTTCTGTAATTCATTCACACGAGCCTGCTTCAAACGATCAAAATATTCATCTAGCACAATATAGTTATCTTTATCAGTAGGATCTACATAATAGAAATTAACATCTTCGTAAGGATAGAAATTCAGCCCAAACTTATTGACTGAATCTTTAAAGATATTCACCCATCTCTCACCCTTACAGGTAGCCCAATATCCAATTGATCCTCTACATACTTCTATATCAAACTTCTTATCTCTTTCTACAATTCTCACAAGTCGTGAATATTGCATACCATTTAAATCTTCAGAGAAGATTGGTTTCAGTCTTTTCAAATCCCATTGACGTTTCATTTCATCCATCTTTACTGCAACATCATGAGCTTTTTCTAATGTAGCATCTTCAAGTTCTTTTGCCTTACCTCTTGCAGCATCCCCAATTTCCTTAGCATGCTTATCTAACTCTGCATCATCAACTGCTTTAACTACTTTCTCTCTTGCATCATCAATACCATCTTTAACACCATCAACCATTTTACTAATTTTCATAAGTTCTTCCCTCCTACATACCTTGTTCTTTTCTTATTAGTTTTATCTGATCTTTATATGTCTTATTATTTTCTTCACTCTTTACTGGAATAGAATATCTCTGTATATATTCTATCACTTTCTTTTGTTCCTCTAATACTCTTATCGTATTATTGATTTTATTTACTTTCTCTTCTATTACTGTTTCCTGTTTCACTCCTTCTAAAATCAGCTTGATTTCCTTTAAATCAAAACCCATTTCCTTATACCATAAAATTTCCCATAGTCTTTCCATTGTCTCATCATCATAAAGTCGATAATTATTCTTAGTACGTTTCACAGGTAATATACCTTCATCATCATAATATTGTAATGCACGCTTACTGACTCCTGATAACTTACTCACTTCATCAATCTTCCACACGTTATTTACTTCCTCGTAACTTGAGGATACGCTATCACGTTAACGTGATAGCAATACCCACACTACGAATCTCCTTTCCATTAGAAAAGATGTAAATTTCGCGTATTTAAAAAGATGATAATCGTATCATCACCAATGCTTTTATATCTGTTTTAATAGTTGTATGATTAATGAAGAGGTGATACCAATGAAACATATCTACAACAAGCTAATTAGAGATCGTATTCCTGAAATCATAGAAAATGATCATAAGACTTGTGCAACAAGAATACTCAATGATGAAGAGTATCTCAGATGTTTAAAAAGCAAGTTATTAGAGGAATGTCATGAAGTAATAGATGCTGAAGGTGAAGATATTAAGAAAGAGATAGCTGATGTATTAGAAGTATTAGAAGCATTAGAGAATACACTTCATATTGATCATCAAGAAGTACTTTCTATCAAAGAAAAGAAGGCACGTAGTAACGGTGCCTTTGATAAGAAAATCTATCTAGAATATGTAGAGGATTCCTATGAATAAGTATATACAGGATTGGCTTGACGTAATTGAGTATATGAATAATGATAATACATATAAGTTAGCCTGGGGCCGTGCTATTCTTGAGAATGTTTATACACTTAATCACATTGAAGAAAACAATGTAATTACTTTTGATGCAATAGCGCATAAGATGGTGAAGTATTACTGGAATCAGTCATTCTTTTTTAACTTAAGACAAGGATCTAACATTAAAAAGAAACCTGTCATTGTTCAACAGGTTGATTTACTAATTGATAAGTATAAAGAATTAACAGGGTCTTCTATTCCTATCTGGTTTGATAAAGCTGAAGAAGAGCTTAATAAGGAACAAGATTTCTATAAGAGTGTATTGAAGAAGTGTGCAAGAAAGTTAAAAGATGATGTATCCTGGCGTTTTATGAATGTGAATAAAGAGAAAAAGGATCTTTATGTACTCAATAAGGATTATCTCTACATCTCCATCAACAAAGAGCAGGTATTGTTGCTGAAAGAGTATGGTTTTGTCTTATCACAATTACTCAATTATAAATGGGCACAGTTATTAGAGAAGTTCAATAATGCGCCACGTATTACATCTAAAGTAAAGGGTATCTCTGACAATCAGATTAGAAGAAATAATCTTACAAAATATAAAAACATATTACTAGAGAATATGAATAAACCGATTGATTTCTATACAGGTGATGAATTAGATATGGATGATATTAGTGTAGATCATGTGATTCCTTGGTCATTCATGTATAGTGATGATATCTGGAATCTTGTACTCACTTCTAAGAGTCATAATTCTTCTAAATCAAATCATATTCCTAGTAAAGAAGTCATTGAACAGTTGAACCAAAGAAACAAAACTCTTATTGAAACTATCAATAATAGTAAATACAAGGAAGAACTTAATATTGCGATTATGAACAACTATGTAGATAAGTTCTACCTATCAATGAAACTATAATTTTTTCTAGTTTTTTGAATTTTATTGAATTTAGTAATAGAGTTTTCTACAATAATCATAGAGGAACTTAATTGATATTAAGTGTACTCCTTAAATAAAAAAGCCTATTGAGATGCTCATCTCGCCAGGCTTTTTTAGTTTGTATAACATAATATTTATAAGGGGTTTTAATTTAAGTTTTTTATTTGTTTTTTTGTATTCATTTGCATTGATATCAGGAATTTATTAGTATACTTATAGAATGTTTTTTTCATAATATATTTTCCTTTTTGTCTGGCCTGTCTGTTATTAGACAGGCTCTTTTTCTTGTATACATTCAAGTAAATCTACAGCTTCAATCTTATATAATCTTGACAAAGCAATTAGATTGGTTGTATTAGGTTCACTTGTTCCATTCTCCCATTTAGAAACAGCTTGTCTACTTACACCTAATGTTTCTGCGACAAATTCCTGAGTCATATTACAACGCAAACGTTTTTCTTTAAGAGCTTCTCCTAAAGATTCCGCGTTGATTTTCTTCTCTTCTCTTATATCCTTAGAGTTAATATATTTCTTTAGAGCTTTCACTATTAATATGAAGAGATAGATGGATGCGCAAAGGAAGAAAATCATAAATGCAATGTAAAGAATGGCAATAATATAACTAATCACTTCATAATACATATCTCTTTTCCTTTCTATGTTGTTCCATAGCATTTTATTTGATTTAAAGCACGTTGAGGAACTTCTGATCTTGATACAATCCTTTGGTCAATGACTACATTCTTTTTTGTTTTTAACTTAATGTAAGTTCCTGGACAGTAGGTGTTGATAAATGTAACACGCTTTCTTTCTCCTAATGCATTAAAAGATACAAGAACATATTCTTTTCCAATAGGTTGTTTATGACCATAATCATCGATGAGCCATGATTCTCTATTCACATTACTACAAGGAATCTGTGTATAGTAGCAGTCAGATACAGTGTGGTCAGTACTTAAGTATCTCACTGCTGTAATTGTAACTATACTGATTAAAATGATAAATACAACCGATATGCCTTTCTTTTTCATAAAACCCCTCCAATCATTTTTTATTGAATAATAGAAAGAAAATAAGACTTCCGATGAGCAGGAAGTCTTATATGAGATGGGTTATAGGTATTAAGCAGGATGTGACAGAAGAACATGTTGACTACATATTGAAAGCTTTATTACATTATCCGGTTTTTATCTTCTGTTTTCTAGGAAATTGAGAGTATCCGTATTTTTCATTTAATCCTATTATGAGTGGAAAGAAGTCGAGAAATGTCTAATTCTTGTAAAATTGAATAATTAAAATAACCTATAACCCCAATATCTCATATTGGCATAACTATTCACCCTATGCGGTGCGTGACAAGTGGTTAATATAATAACTAGAGAGCATATCTTATAAAAGATATTTATTGGTACATTAGGCAGGAGAATAACTGATGTCCATTTTGTGCAGGATCGTGTGAGAAGATACGATATCATTAGGGCATATTCTACTTTCTTAATATCTTTCATCAGATAGTAATCGTAAAGGTTCTAAGATGCTTGTCTATTTTATAGGGTAAGAGTTGTTCCCCTCTACTATGCCATATATATTTCCTTGTTCAGATGCCGGTTCATAAGGAAAGGGGGATATATAGCCTAGTACAATTCTTTTCTATGAATAGTGCCTCTACAAGTGTAGGCCTAAAATACAGTTACCTCCACCAACTATCATGTAAACTTAAGTTGACATTTGTATTTTTCCTAGGAAATAAAAAAGCCCCAAAATGGGGCTATACATCAATTTTCTAATAATGATGTAGAAGATGACATCGCAAATATAAATGTAGAACCATTATGAATAAGTGATGTTGTACTTGCTGGTAAAATACCAAACATACCTAATAATATTAAACCAGTATTTAAAGTGACTATTCTTGTATAGTTACGTTTAATACGTTTCATTAATAGTGCAGATAATTGTTTAAATACGACAATTTCTTCTAGTGAAGAAGATGTTAATGTAACATCTGCAAGTTCTCTCGCAATATCTGAACTATCCTGTAAGGAAATAGATACATCTGCACAAGATAAGGCTGGGGTATCATTAACACCATCTCCTACCATAACAACGGTATGTCCTTCATCTTTAAGTTTCTTGACATAATTAGCTTTGTCTTCTGGTAATACACCAGCTAAATAGCCATCAATATTGAGTTCTTCTGCAATATGCTTAGCAGCATTCTCACTATCACCTGTTAACATGATGATATTCTTAAAACCACTACTTCTTAAATTTTGAATAGTTTCTTTCGCTTCTGGTTTAAGTGGATCATAAATAGAAATAATACCAGCAAGTTCTCCACCTATCGCTAAGAATATTAAAGAGCTTGCTCCTTCACTTTGTAAATTATTAATAAGTGTTTCTATTTCTTCTGTTTTAGTAATATGTTCATCTTCAAATACAAAGTGATCACTGCCAATGACAGCGCGTTGATCACGATAAATAGTCGCAATACCATGCGCAATAATATACTTCACTTCAGCATGTTCTTCTTCATGATGTAATTGTTCGAGTGATGCCTGTTTTACTATCGCATTCGCTACACTATGTGGGAAATGTTCTTCTAAACAAGCTGCAATACGTAATACTTCTTCACGTGTATAGTTTCCTAATGGTGTCACTTTCTGAACAAATGGCTGAGCATTTGTAAGAGTTCCTGTTTTATCAAATACAATCGTATCTGCTAAGTCCATTGCTTCTAGGTATTTACCACCCTTGACCATGATTGAATGACGACCTGCTTCCTGCATTGCACTAATTATAGAAATAGATGTAGAAAGTTTGATAGCACATGAATAATCTACAAGCAATACAGAAGATGCACGTGTCAAACTTCTTGTGGCAAGAAGTAATCCAAAGAAGGCAATAAAGCTATAAGGAACAATCGCATCAGCTAGATGTTCTGCACCTGATTGAATACCTGCTTTAAGTGATTCATTTGTATCAATCATATCTACAATCTTATTAATACGACTGTCTAATTGTAGATTTCTTACCTTGATATAAATCTTTCCTTCTTCTACAACAGTACCTGCAAAGACGGAACTACCTTGTTTAACCATCTTACTGAGTGGTTCACCTGTAAAGCTTGATTCATTGATCATAGCTTCACCACTCTCTACTTCACCATCTACTGGAACCATAGAACCTGTCTGTACAATCACAATATCTTCTTTTTGTAAGTGTGAAGTAGGAATCTGTTTTTCTTTTCCTTCTTCTAATACCCATACTTTATCAATATTAACAGACAATGTTTCTTTAAGCTGTAATGATGTTGTTTTCTTTGTATAGTCTTCAAGTAATGAAGAGATATTCAATAAGAACATAATATTACGTGCTGTACCCCATTGTCCTGATAATAATGAAACAGAAATACTTGTTGCATCTAATACTGGTACATCAATACGCTTATGTACAAGAGAATTAAGTCCTTCTTTTACATAACGAATTGTATGATAAATAGTTAATACGTTTCTTACTGGTAATGGTAAAAACCATTTAGAGGCATATCTTCTAACAATAATACCAGTAAATTTTCCAATGTATTGATCGTTGATATCACGGTGATCTATAAGATACTTATTTTCTTTAATGATCTTTTCATAGGGTGCATTATCAAAGTGAGGGATATCTAGAGAGTTGATTTTGTCAATCAAAGCATCTCTTTGATCAACACTGTACGTGAACAAAATAGAACCTGTTCTTTCATTGACATCGGCTGATTCAACCATATCCCATTTACATAATGCAAAATGTAAGGCTAGTGCCTTATTTCTAGAAAAGCGATAACGTCCATAACGTATTCTCATACGTCCTGGTATGTCATGTACTATACGATACTCTAACATTCTCTTATCACCTAAAAAATAGGAAATGACTATTTCCTATTTTGCTTCTTTCTTGCTTTTTGCTTCAGCATAGATATCTTTTGCGTCTTCTACAATTGTATCATATGATGCAAGTGCCTGATCCTTTAACTGCATACCAGTAGCAACTGATTTTACAGCTGCATTTCTTGCGCAATCGCTCTTTACGAACTTACTACCTGCCACTGTAGCGGCTACACCACCTACAAATGACCATAATAATTTGTTTTTAAATAAGTCTTTCATATTCTTTTCCTCCTCTGTTAGTCCTAACTAACAAAATTATAATAACACTATAGAGAAGGTTTGTGAACAAAAATGTTAGAGTTTGTTAGAGAAGCATAACCAAGGTACCAGATACTATTAGTATTAATCCAAGTAATGATTTCTTAGAGAGTTTCTCATGAAAAATAAGATAAGAGAATATTACAGTAAAGAGAATACTCAACTTATCAATAGGAGTGATAAGACTTGCTGGTCCAATTTGTAAAGCGTGATAGAAGCATAGCCATGAACCTCCTGTTGCAAATCCTGACAACACAATAAAGAGATATTCTTTCTTAGGAATACTTTTCATATTCATTTGACTATGTGTCACAAGGACCACAATCCAGCTCATAATAAGTACAACACTTGTACGAATGGCTGTACCTAGATTACTTTCAATATTTGTGATTCCTATCTTACCAAGTATAGTCGTCAAACTTGCAAAAATAACTGAAAGCACGGCATAAAGTAACCAGGCATTATTTGTCTGTTTATTATCTTCCTTCTTTTCTACCATTAAATATGTACCTGTTGTAAGAATGATCATACCTATGATCTTATAGACTGTGACACTTTCTTTAAAGAATATAAGAGAAAGAATAATCGTCAATACAACACTTGTCTTATCTACAGCTGTGACTTTATTAATATTACCTAGCTGTAATGCCTTAAAGTAACATAACCAGCTCGCTCCAGTAGATATTCCAGAAAGAATTAAGAATAGGAATGTCTTATGCGTGATTGTACTAATAGAAGAGAATGATCCAACTATTCCTACCATAATCCATGAGAAGACAAGTACCACAATTGTACGTAATGCAGTCGCTAAGTGAGAGTTTGTATGTTCAATACCACATTTTGCGAGAACTGCTGTAAGTCCTGCAAAAAAGGCAGAACCTAATGCAAAAAGAATCCACATAAAAAAGCCTCCTTATAATACTATTATAGGAGGCTAAAACAAATTTGTTTAGAATTCTTTGATAGCTTTGATTACATCTTCTACAGTTAAATGGAATTCCTTGAATAAGTCTGCTGGCTTACCTGAAGCACCAAATGTATCCATAGTGACATATTTGCCCTTGAGTCCTACAAATTCACCCCAAGATAAACGGCTTCCTGCTTCTACAACAATTCTATTTTCTACACATGATGGTAAAATAGATTCCTTGTATTCTTCAGACTGTTCTCTGAATAATTCCTGACAAGGCATAGAAACGATTCTGATATTTAAGTTAGAGTCTTTTAATTGTTCTTTGGCTTTGACTGCTAAGTCTACTTCTGAGCCTGATGCAATGATGATGATATCTGGCTTACTCATACAGTCATCAATAATATAACCACCTCTTAAGGCACCTCTGTTACTTCCTACCATCTTAGGTAAGTCCTGTCTAGAAAGGATGAGAGATGTAGGTGTTTCTTTTGAGCTCATTGCGACATACCAGCCTGCTTTTGTTTCAAACTCATCACATGGTCTAAATACATACATGTTAGGCATTGCACGAAGCATAGTCAACTGTTCTACTGGTTCATGTGTTGGTCCATCTTCCCCTACGCCAATACTGTCATGAGTAAATACATAAGTAAGTGGAAGCTTCATTAATGAAGATAAACGAGCCATAGGTTTTACATAGTCACTAAATACAAAGAATGTAGCCACATATGCTTTTAATCCACCATACAACATTAAACCATTACCTACTGCAGCCATAGCCTGTTCTCTTACACCAAAGTGAATATTACGTCCACCATAGTTGTCTGCACTGAATTCACCTTCACCATTTAAAACTGTCTTATTAGAAGGTCCTAAGTCAGCTGAACCACCAATGAAGTTAGGGGCAAAGTTCTTAATAAGGTTCATTGTTTCACCACTTGCAGCACGTGTTGCAATATTGTGATGTTTATTAGCCCAGAATAATGGGTTATCCTTAAAGATTCTTGCAAAGTCAGGGTTAAAATACTGTTCCCATACAATCTTCATTTCTGGATATTCTTCAAAATATTTATCCTGCATAGAAGTCCATGCATCATATAAATCATCTACACGTTTTTGTGTAGAAGCTAGATAGTCATATACGTCTTCTGGTACATAGAATTCTTCCTGTGGAAGACCAAGTTTTTCTTTAAGTGCTTTGATGTTATCAGCACCTAATGGTGCACCATGAGTGCTTTCTGAACCTTCATTTGGACTATCTTTACCGATTGTAGTCTTGATTTCAATGAACTTAGGTTTACCTTTAATAGTTTTTGCTTTTTCTAATGCAGCAAGTACTTCATCTAAGTTATCTCCATCTTCTACAGTCAATGTTTCAAAACCAAATGCCTTTACTCTGTCTGATACATTTTCTGTAAATGTGATGTTTGTGTTACCTTCGATAGAAATGTTGTTTGAATCATATAAGATGATGAGCTTTTCTAACTTAAGTGTACCAGCGAGTGATAATGCTTCTGAAGAGATTCCTTCCATCATACATCCATCACCAGCTAATGCATAAACATAATGATCAAATAGATCATAACCTGGTTTATTAAATACAGTGGCTAAATGAGCCTGACCCATTGCCATACCAACAGCCATGCCTAAGCCCTGTCCTAGTGGACCTGTAGTGGCATCTACACCTACTGTATGTCCATATTCTGGATGTCCTGGTGTAAGTGAACCTAACTGTCTAAACTGCTTTAAATCATCCATAGTTAAGCCATAACCATATAGATGTAATAAGCTATAAAGCATGCTTGAACCATGTCCTGCTGATAAAATAAAACGGTCTCTGTTAATCCATTCAGGATGCTTTGCACTATGGTTTAATACCTGTGACCATAATACATGAGTGAATCCAGCAGCCCCTAAAGGAAGTCCTGGATGTCCTGAATTTGCTTTCTGAATCATATCTGCACAAAGTGCTTTAATCGTATATACTGTTTTTTGATCAATCTTGTTCATTTTTTCTGTTTTCTCCCATTCATCATTGTTAAATATTATACCTTTTCTCTTTTTGTGAATGCAAGATATTTAGTACTTCACATTCCAATTCATTGCAGCATTATATAAGAAATACAGGCCATACATTAAGCAGCCTTCATCAAAAATAGTGGCTTTGTTATGAAGACCATAAATATAACCATCCTGTTTACATCCTGCAGCAAGAGTAACAAAGAGTGAAGGTACATTGGCAGTAATATGGCCAAAGTCTTCTGAGATAGTAAGAGGAAGTTCTAACTTCTTGATATAACCACCAAATACATCTTTTTCTACATCCATAATAGATTTAAGTAATGCAGGATCATTATAGACACTTGGTGCCTGCTGTAAGATTGTGATACCTGCCTGGGCATGATACATAGAGGCAATACTTTGAACTAATTCATTGACTCTTCCCATAATATATTCCTGATCATCTGGACGATAACTTCTTAGTGAACATTTCATATAGGCTTTTTCTGGAATAATGTTATGGGCTTTACCTGCATTCATAATACCAATTGTAAGTACATCATCATGACTCATACTGATTTCTTTAGGAATGATTTCCTGTAATTGCTGATATATATGAACAGCCACACGCAGTGCGTCAATACCTTTTTCTGGCATAGAACCATGTGAACTCTTACCTGTAATATTGATTTCAAAGATTGTAGACGCTGTTGTCATCGCTTTACGGATTGTACGTATAGTTCCTGTCTTATCTTCTGTGGCAGGCATAACATGTAACCCTACTGCAGCATCAACACGAGGATACTTTAATACCCCATCTTCAATCATCATCTTACAACCCACTAGTCCTTCTTCATGAGGTTGGAAAACAATCTTGATCTGCCCTTTGAGTTTCTTTTCATTCTTTTTTAATAGTTTGGCACACATCAACATCATAGAGGCATGCATATCATGTCCACAGGCATGCATAGATCCATTAATAGATTTAAAAGGTAAGTTTGTATGTTCTACTAAAGGTAATGCATCCATATCACTTCTAAGTAAAAGTATCTTCTTATCATGAGGTCCTACAAGTACTTCAATACTTCCTCCGGGATTCACAATAATATTCTCATAACCATACATTTCAAGCAGTTTCACTATATATTCCTGTGTCTGAGGAAGAGGATGACCTACTTCTGGATGTTCATGAAAATGTCTTCTCAGTCGTATTAATTCCTGTTCGATATCCTTGTTGTTTGATATCCATTTTTCTATCTTTTCCATAACTTACACCTACTTTTCCATTTCTTGAATAATACGTCTTGTATTAATAATCTTTTGTGCATATTCTTCTTTATTACGTTTCACTAATCCATAGTAAAGAAGATCAACAACAATAAGTGAAAAATAACGAGAACTCATCGCTCCGATACGTAATGGCTGTTCCTGTGAAGGAATAGTTAATACATGATCTACTAACTTACCAGGCTTATTATAAGCAGATTGTGTAATTGCGACAGATGGGATGTTCATTTCCTTTGCCCATTTAGCAGCAGTGACTATACCTTTTGTTTCTCCACAATATGAAACAAAGATAGCTAAATCTTCTTGTGTCATAACAGATACAAAACTCATCTGTAAATGAATATTAGGACAATCACTAGAAGACTTCCCTATCCTCATAAGTTTATGTCTAAAATCATCACAGACAAAAATAAATAAACATGTTTCGCTTGTTCTAAAGCTTTCACAACATCTTCTAGTGTAAAAGCACTAAAAAGATGATATGTTTTATCAATAGTCACAACCTGAGAATGATGTGCTTTATTCATAAGTACAGCCATATCTTCTTCTGGATGGAATAAAAAACTTTCCCCTCTTTTATAATTACCCTTAAAAAAAGTATACCATGATTTTCTTTTTTATCGCATTTTTTATGTCATAATATAAAAATTATACATTATTTAATAATTTTTTATCACTTTATAATATCTTTTATTATCTTTTGATAATTCATTTTATCATGAATATATGGTCTATTTTTTCGTTTATTCCGATATATGTGTATGATAAATTAACGTTATGATGATAATTTCTTATTGACTTGACTATTTTCTATTCGTATAATGCAGTCATACCAGAAAGGTAAAAAGAAAACATAAACATGATAAAGGGGGAGTGCTTATGGCAAAGGTTTTAACTGAAGTTTTTGGTATATGGTATTTAATTGGTGCCGCGTTTGTATTCTTTATGCAGGCAGGCTTCGCAATGGTTGAGGCAGGGTTCACCCGTGCTAAGAACGCCGGAAATATCATCATGAAGAACTTGATGGATTTCTGTTTAGGAACTGTTGCTTTTCTTATTGTAGGTTATAGCTTCTTATGTGGGAGTGATGTAGCTAACGGATTTATTGGATGGGTTGGTTTTGGAAATGGTCCATTAACTAACTTTGCATCAACTGATTGGTCTAGTTTCGTATTCAACTTAGTATTCTGTGCAACTGCAGCAACGATCGTATCTGGAGCAATGGCAGAAAGAACTAAGTTCTTAAGTTATTGTATTTATTCATTCGTTATTTCTTTAATTGTTTATCCTATTGAAGCTCATTGGGTTTGGGGACCTGATGGCTGGTTAACAGCAATGGGATTCCATGATTTTGCTGGTAGTGCAGTTATTCACTTCGTTGGTGGTTTAACTGCTTTAATTGGGGCTAAACTTCTTGGTCCTCGTATTGGTAAGTTTAATAAAGATGGAAGCCCAAATGGTATTCCTGGTCATAGTTTAACTATTGGTGCTTTAGGTGTATTTATTCTTTGGTTTGGCTGGTATGGATTTAACGGTGCGGCTGCTAAGAATGGTACTCAGTTAGCAACAATCTTCGCAACTACTACTGTTGCACCAGCACTTGCAACATGTACTGTAATGATCTTTACTTGGTTAAAATATGGCAAACCTGATGTAGCTATGAGCTTAAACGGTTCACTTGCAGGTTTAGTTGCAATCACTGCTGGATGTGATGCAGTTAATGTAATGGGTGCTTGTATTATTGGTATTTTATCAGGATTTACTGTTTGTTTCTTTACTTGGTTATTAGATTATAAATTACATATTGATGATCCAGTTGGGGCTGTCGCTGTTCATTTTGGTAATGGTTTACTTGGTACTATCTGTGTTGGATTATTTGCCTGCGGTACTGATACAATGCCTAAGGCTCAAGGTCTATTCTATGGAGGAGGCTTTAAGTTATTAGGTACTCAGTTACTTGGCTTATTATGTATTGGTGTTTG
This sequence comes from Catenibacterium sp. AM22-6LB, assembly GCF_003435615.1. NCBI lineage: Bacteria > Bacillati > Bacillota > Erysipelotrichia > Erysipelotrichales > Coprobacillaceae > Catenibacterium > Catenibacterium sp. AM22-6LB. The sequence goes on along the minus strand of NZ_QTUM01000010.1, from coordinate 3,610 downwards.
GACTGCTGTATTAATGACTATTACATTCGTAGTTATTAAGCATACTGTTGGTCTTAGAGTTACTGAAGAAGAAGAAATTACTGGTCTTGATAAGCTTGAACATGGTTTAGAAAGTGCTTATGCAGGTTTCGCATTAGAAACAGAAACTTGTACTGGTGCTACTGCTGCAACTGTTTCTGCTCCTGAATTAAGTATTACAGAAGCTGTTCCTACTGTTGCAGTCAATGGGGAAGGTAAGATCAGTAAGATTGTTATTATTGCGAAAGCAGAAAAGATGGATGCTTTAAAAGTTGCTATGAACGATATTGGTGTTGCTGGTATGACAGTGACAAGAGTATCAGGCTGTGGCGTTCAGAAAGGACAGACTGCTTATTATAGAGGCGCTAAGGTTGATATCCAATTATTGCCTAAGGTAAAGGCTGAGATTGTTGTGTCTAGTATTCCTGTACAGACAGTTGTAGATGCAGCAAGAAGTGTTCTATACACTGCTCATATGGGTGATGGTAAGATCTTTATCTATAATGTAGAGAATGTCGTAAGAATTTCTTCTGGTGAACAAGGCCCTGAAGCCTTAAGCTATGAAGACTAAAGAAAAATGAGACTCGATTATTCGAGCCTCATTTTTTTGACGAGTAATAAACCTATAATAAGTGTAATGATATCACTGATACATTGTGCAAGAAGAATTCCCATATAGCCTAATAATGCCGTAAGGACAATCATTACAACAAAGAATATCACGCCCTGTCTTGATAAAGAGATGATCATTGCCCCTGTCGCATAACCTGCTGATTGAAAGAGTGTTGTAAGTATTAATACACCCCCTACAAAAGGTGTAGAGATAGATAAGCATCTCAACATTGTACTTCCCTGTGAGACAATTGTTTGATTCTTCATGAAACATGACATGATAGAAGGTGTAAAGAGACATAATACAAGTGTCATAACGCAGGCAAAGGATATAATGACTAAAGCATCAAAGCGTAAGACTTCTTTAAGTCTCTTTTTATTGCGTGCTCCGATACAATATCCAATGAGTGGCTGTGCACCAAAGGCAAAGCCAACAAGAACCATCATAATAATCATATTGACTTTTAATGCGATTCCCATGCTGGCAATCGCATTTGATCCATAGGGACGTAAATATTGATTAGTAAGAGTGACTGCAAAAGACTGCATAATATTTGTAAGAGAAGCCGGGATACCAATAAAGATGAGACCTTTTATATGACGTGTATCGCAATGGGCATCCTTTAAAGAAACACTGAGTTCTGGGCATTTACGTTTAATCACATAAACCAGATATGCATCTGTGACAAAGTTAGAAAATATAGTCGCAATTGCGACACCTGTGGCTTCCATATGAAAAACAAATAAGAAAATAGGATCAAGAATGATATTGATAACACAACCAAGAATTGTACCTATCATAGCATCCTGAGCATGTCCTGCACATCTGATAAGATTTGTAGGAATCATCGATAGAATAATAAAGACACCACCAACTGAAATCACATGATAATACTGTAAAACATAAGGTCTTGTAGATGCTTCTGTTCCAAGTAATGAAAGAATAGGATTCTTAAATAGAATCATGATTAAAGAAGTAAGAAGAGAGACCCCAATAGCATAATAAAAGCATACAGCACTGACTCTTTTTGCTTCTTCAGTTTCTTTATTCCCAAATAAACGAGAGATTACTGAACTGCCTCCTAGTCCAAATATATCTCCTAAAGCAATCATTAATGTAAATAGAGGTGCACATAATGAGACACCTGCAACAAGATTTGTATTTTGTGTTTGTGATACAAAGAAAGTATCGACTAAGTTATAGACTAAAGTGACCATCATAGAAAGAACTACTGGTAAAGCAATCTTAAAGTAAGCTTTCTTGACAGGCATTGTTTCAAATAATTCATTCATTGTATTAACCTCCTGCCCTATCTTATCAGTTTTGTTTGTGATTTATTGTGTCATATGTCACAATAAAGATATGAAAGAAATAAAAGATAAACTGTTAATAGAGAAATATAGTGATTCTATATCTTCTTATGTTCATTTAGATAATGTAAGTCTTCAGATGTTTGAGTTTGAGAAAGGAGAGTTAATGATTCAGCCTTCTTTTCATTTTCATTCTATATATTTTTTAGTGAAAGGAAGCGTAAATGTTTATTCAATTCAAGCAGATGGCAGACAGTTTGTGACAGGTGTAAAGAAAGAAATACCTATTCTTGGAGATATTGAGTTTGTCACAAAAAAGAAGCCTCACTTATTTGTAGAGGCTTTAGAGAATGTAGTGGTATTAAGTATTGATACATTAAGATATGAGAAAGAGTTAAATGAAGATGTGTTGTTTCTACATTCAGTCATTCATTCCTGCGTAGATATTATTCAATCTGCACAGCATGAACAAAACTTTATGAGCCTGGAAGAGAAAGTTATCGCATATATGAAATATCAGTGTGATGATCATATATTAAGAAGAATAGAAAAAACATCAGAAATACTTCACTGTAGTAGAAGACAATTACAGAGAGTACTTCATGAATTAGTGGAGAAAGATATACTTACTAAATTAAGTAAAGGTGTTTATTGTTTCAAAAAATGATGGATTGATACTGTTTAGGTTATTGTTTATGTATAATAAGAAATATATAAAGGAGACAGATATGGGTAAAATAATATTTCTAGATGTAGATGGCACATTAATTGATTATGATGCAAAGCTACCTGCTTCAGCAGCTAAGGCTGTGGACATGGCACGCGCAAATGGACATAAAGTATATATTTGTACTGGATGTTCTAAAGCTGAAATACTACAGCGTAATTTATGTGATTTAGATGGTGTGATTGGTGGTAATGGTGCTTATGTAGAAGACCATGATGAAGTTGTAATGCATCAAGGATTATCAAAGGAAGATGTAAAACATATTGTAGATTTGTGTAATGAGAGACATTTAGGTTTCTATTTAGAAGCCAATAGCGGTATGTACTGCAATGACTATATGTTAGAACAAGGTCCTGAAACAATGGTTAAATATGCTCAGGGTAAAGGAGCAGACCTAGAGAAAGCAAAGGAATCTTCTAAAACTTTCATGGATGGATTTATTCATTTACAGGGCGAAGATTTATATAGAGACGATGTGAATAAGATCAGCTTTATCTTAAGCTCTTATCAGGATCATTTAGATTCTAAGGTAGAGTTCCCTACTCTTGTAGCGAATACATGGGGTGGTAAGGGTGAAGTAGCCTTATATGGTGATTTAGGACCGACTGGTATTACTAAGAGACATGCGATTGAAGTATTGATGGAACATCTTGGAGCAGATTTTAAGGATACTATTTCTTTTGGTGATGCAAAGATTGATCTATCAATGTTTGCATGTTGTGCTTATAATGTCGCTATGGGTAATGGTGGTCCTGAAATAAAAGAAGCAGCAGACTATATTACGACTGATGTCAATGATGATGGACTTTATAGTGCATTTAAACATTTAGGACTAATTTAAAAGCCGTTGTGAGTGTAATGCTCACAACGACTTTTTTAATGCAAAGAAAGTAGACTAACCTATCACTAGGCTAGTCCCTTATCAAACCGTACGTGCACTAT